>SPMW01000021.1 GCA_009827235.1 Candidatus Campylobacter infans
CTAAATCTGCGCTATCAACATAACCAAGAATTAAAATTTTATCTTTATATTCGTTTAAGTTTTTTATATTTGCTTGTAAGGTCGGCAAAAATTTCATATCCGCGCCGCCGCCAAGTGCTAAAACTAAATCATTAATATTATTTTTTTTGATAAACTCACAAAAGCATTTAATAACGCGTAAAATATTTTTTCGTGGCTCTAAACTACAAAGCGAGAAAATATATTTTTTATTTTCTGGGATTTTGTATTTTTGTTTGGCAAGATTTATTTGCTCATTGCTTGCTGGTTTGAAGCTCTCATCGCAAGCTAGTGGCGTAACTACGATATTTTCATCTTTTAGCTTAGGCAAATGTGCTAAAAAATCTTTTTTTGTATGGCAAGAAATTGAAAAACAAGTGCTTTTATTATCTAAATTATTTAGCATATTTAAGATCCAAACATTGCTAGGATCGTCTTTATAGCCATCTAGCAAAAGCGGGATTAAATCATAAATAATTAAGTAATTTTTGATATTTTTAAACTCATCTGGGACGGCAAAGCAAGGCGAAAAAAAAGCATCATATTTTGCTAACTCTTGTGCTTTTAGCGCAGGTTTTGGCTGTGGTTTTTTAAGGGTAGAGGCAAATTTTAAAATAAAATTTTTATTTTTATATGCTAAATTTTGTAAAAATCTAGGCATTTTATTTAATATTTTTTTTAGTTTTGGCTTAAAGCGGTTTAAGCTAGGCTGGGTTAGCCTAAAAACACAAGGCAAATCTGCGCTTTTGGCTAAGTTTGCGATATTGTTTTTTGCGCTTGTTATATCATCGCTTTGACAATACAAACTAAGGCTGATTTCGTTTTTTTTCTTTAACTCATTTAAGATATTTAGAGCCACAAAATACACGCCAGTTCGCGAATAATTATTTGCGATAATGCTAACATCATAAAGTATGGAGATTTTTTTCACTAAATTTCCTTGTAAATTTTAATCCTTTGGCATTTTTGAAGCTATTAATTTTTTGGCTTCATTTATATTAAGTTCTGCAAGGCTAAAAGGCTCGCTAAGCGTGTAAGTAACGCGCGAAAATGGCTTTGGCAAAATCATTTTATCCCAGCTTTTAAAACGCCAAAATTTACTAGCACTATATGATAAAACAGCTACTTTTACGCCAGCTTTTTGCGCTATGGTAACGCTACCATCGCTAATAAAATGCCTAGGTCCGCGTGGGCCATCTGGCGTTATTATAATATCAGCACCATTTTTTAGCTCGCGCAAAGCACCTACAAATACCCGCACGGCGTTTTTTGAGCTAGATCCGCGCAAGGCATTTATGCCAAAACGCCTATTTACACGCGCGATAATCTCGCCATCTTTATGATCTGAAATAATCACAAAAATACGCTTTTGCCAATATTTTTTATAAGTAAAGGGCATAAAGGCTAGATATTCGTGCCAAAAAAGCACCACGCCAGGCTCTTTTTGGCGCATTTTGCCCTTATATTGCTTTTTACAAGTTAAAAAAATTAGCCATAAAAGCGCGGTTATTAGATAATCAGCAATAATTATTAAAATTTTATTTTTCATATTTTTAGTTTAATTTTTTGGCTAATTAAAATTTATTAACGCAAATTTTAATTTAACGCAAATTTTAATTTAGCGCGCGAGGCTAGTTAAACTCAAACAAGTTCTCCATTTAAAAGCATTCTTTTTGCTTGCGTGATTTTGACATTTAAAATTTGCCCTAATAATTCTTCGCTGCCCTTTACTTGAACGGCAAAATTATTATCGCTTCTACCGCCGACAAAACCATCATTTCTAAGCTCTTCAAAATACACTTTTAGCACATTATTTTCCAAAGAATTTGTAATTTCATCTAAAATTTCATTATGCCTTGCTTGTAAGCGCGTAAGTCGCTCGCTTGCGATATTTGCTGGGATTTGATTATCCATAGTAGCTGCGAGTGTGTGCGGGCGCGGGGAGTATTTAAAGCTAAAAACTTGCTCAAAACGCACTTCATTTAGCACATCCATAGTATCATTAAAATCGCTCTGGCTTTCACCTGGAAAGCCTACGATAATATCTGTGGATATGCTTAAATTATCTCCGCATAGCTTTTTTAATTTTTGGGCGCGATCTAAAAACCACTCTTTTGTATAACCGCGTTTCATCGCCTTTAAAATGGCGTTTGAGCCACTTTGTAAGGGCATATGAATGCTTTTACAAATTTTAGAATTTTGGCTAAAAATTTCTAAAAATTCATCATCCATATGTAAAGGATGTGGGCTAGTAAAGCGTATGCGCTCTATGCCCTCAATTTGGCTAAGGCGCATTAAGAGTGCTGAAAAATTCATTTTTTCGTGCGGGTTAGAAAAATGCTTGCCGTAATTATTTACATTTTGGCCTAATAAAAATAATTCTTTTACCCCAGCTTGGCTTGCTTTTTGGGCTTCATTAAAGATTAAACTAAACGGCACACTAAGCTCTTGGCCTCTTGTGTGTGGGACTATGCAATAAGTGCATTTTTTATCACAACCTACCATTATGTTTATGTAGCTTTTGTATGGATTTGGGCGGTAGTCGTTAAAAGCAAATTCTGTTTCATCGTGGTTAATATCCACGCTTACAAATTTTGAAGTGTTTATGGCTTGTTTAATCTTTGAAACATTGCGCGCACCAAGCACAAAATCCACATAAGGCGCGCGCTTAATAATATCTTTTCCCAAATGCGATGCCGTACAACCACAAACGCCAAGCTTTGAGTTAGGTTTCATAATTTTATTTAAAGCACCTATTTCGCTAAATAGCTTTTGAACCGGCTTTTCGCGCACCGAGCAGGTGTTTATTAAAACCAAATCAGCCTGACTTGCAT
Source organism: Candidatus Campylobacter infans (assembly GCA_009827235.1). Taxonomy (GTDB): domain Bacteria; phylum Campylobacterota; class Campylobacteria; order Campylobacterales; family Campylobacteraceae; genus Campylobacter; species Campylobacter infans. The sequence continues at coordinate 2,853 of SPMW01000021.1, forward strand.
CATCGCATAAATCATATTCATCTTTAAGTTGGGCTACAAAATGCTCGCTATCGCGCACATTCATCGCACAACCTAAGGTTTTGATAAATAATTTCAAAGTATATGCACCTCATAGCAGTATTGGCTCTCATCAAGGCCATATTTTACTATGCGGTGATACACGCTAAATCCCTTTTTTTCAAAATGCTCTACCATTGAGATTAATTGCTTATGTGTGTTTTCTTTGTCAAAATAATAAATTTTTTCACCTTGTTTTTGAAGTTCGTTTTCTATTTTTTCAAGGCTTATAGTGTGGCTTGGTTTTTTATTGATTTCATCTCTTGCAAGTCTAAGCTCCATCTTTTATCCTTTATAAAATTTTTTAAGGCGCGATTATAGCTTTTTAGGCTTAAAGTTTTATTTAACTTTAAATTATTTAGGCTATAATCCGCCCCTTGCTTATTCGCAAAATCCCCCTAATTTAAAGGCAAAATTTATGGAGAAAATTTCAGATATTGTAGAATCTATCGCAAATGAAAAAGGTTTAGAATATAAAGATGTTTTAGAAAGAATAAAAACCGCATTCATTCAAACAGCCAAAAAGGTAATTTCACCAAAGCTTGAATACGATGTAATCATAAATGAAAACACAAAAGAATTGCATTTATATGAGCATATTTTAGTAGTTAGCGATGATGATGAACGCTTAGATGATGAGCATTTTATAAGCTTAAAAAAAGCGCGAGATATTGATAGCGGGCTAGAAATTGGCGATTCGCTAAATTATGAATTAAACCTAGAAAATTACGGGCGCACCGCTGCTGCTACTTTAAGCCGCGAGATTGATTATCACATCGGGCGTTTAATTGATGATAAAATTTATGAAAAATACAGCGCCTTAATAGATACTATTGTAGTAGGCGTTGTTACTAGCGTAAGCAGTGATGAAACCACTTTTATCGAAGTTGGCGACACTAAAACTCTAATGCCACGCAAAAATCGCATAAAAAATGAAAAATTTAAAGTCGGCCAAACCATAAAAGCCATTATAAAATCTGTGCATTTTGATAAAAAAATGGGTATAAAAATCGAGCTTTCGCGCACTTCACCAAAATTTTTAGAAGCTCTTTTAAGGGCTGAGGTGCCTGAGATTAAAGATGGTAGCGTGATAATTCAAAATTGCGCGCGCATACCAGGCAAAAAGGCAAAAGTAGCCGTGCTATCAACTAGCCCAAATGTCGATGCTGTCGGCACCACAGTTGGCGTAAAAGGCGTTAGAATAAATGCTGTAAGCAAAGAATTAAATGGCGAAAATATCGATGCTATTGAGTTTGCACAAGAGCCTGCGATATTTATCTCACGCGCTCTTACGCCAGCTAGGGTGCTAGGCGTGAGCATTGATAAAACCAAGGCAAAAGTTAGCATTGATGCCGAGCAAAAAAGCAAGGCAATAGGCGCAGGCGGCGTAAATATCAGGCTTGCTGGAATGCTAACAGGCTATGAAATAGAATTAAATGAGCGTGCAAGCACTAAATTAAGCGATGATTTAAACGAAGCCTTACAAGATGCAAGCACAAAAGTAAATGAGCAAGAAAATAGCAACGATGAAGGACTAAAAAACCTAAAAGCCTTATTTGGCGAAGAATAATTTATTTAAAATTTCACAAATTTTAAATAAAACTAGCAAGATTAAAAGCAAAAATGCGCGAAAAATTTATAAATTTTAATTAATTTATAAATTTTAATTTTTAATCTTGCACCACAGCGCGCAATCATCGCCTAAATCGCTTTGATGAAGTATATCAAGGCTTAGTTTTAAATCAAAATTATTTCCTTGCATAAAGGATTTATTTTGATAAATTAAAAGCCAATGAATATCGTTTTTAAGGGCTTTTAATAAATTATCAACGCCCTCAATCATTACAAAATTTTTCTCTTTGATATGCGCTAAATTAGCACTGATTTGCACTTTTCGCGCTGGAATTTTAAAAAAGGCAAGATTTGGGTTGAAATTTTGTTTTTGGCTGTAAATTAGAACATCTGGTGCTTTTTTGGAGTTTGAAAACCTTGCATCAAGGCGCGGGTTGTCGATGCGGGCTGTGTTACCGCCAATTACGATTAAATCAATCAAAGAGCGGATTTGATGGCAATGAGCGCGCGCTAAATCTTGGCTAATTTTACCGCTAATTACCCCATTTAAACTCATGGCAGTTTTAAAAAGGGTGAAATTTTTAGAGTTTGTATGGCTAAGTCCGCTCCAAAGCATAAAAGGCTCAATTAACCTAGCGCATTCATTTTTCAAAATCCCGCTTTTTACCAAAATACCAGCATCTGCTAGCATTTTAGCTCCGCCGTGAGAGTTTTTATCCATTACGCCAATAATTATTTGGCTAATTTTTAGCTCTTTTAATAGCGTAGCACAAGGCGGAGTGCGCCCAAAATGCGAGCAAGGCTCTAAGCTTACATAAACTTTTGCTCCACATAAAAGATTGTTGTGGTGTTTTAAAATTTGCTCATAAGCCGCGGGAGCATCTAGGTTGAAAAGCTCATTAAAATTTTTATTTATTTTGCCAAGCGCGCTAATTATAGCTCTAAGCTCAGCGTGAAAAGTGCCAGCTTTTTGGTGGGCTTGCACACTTAAAATTTCGCCATTTTTAGCTACCACAACGCAACCAACAGCAGGGTTTGGATAGGTTAAAAGCTGATATTTCCACGCTTCATTAAGTCCAAGTCGCATAAAAAATTCATCATTCATTTTTGTCCTTTAAAAGGCGCAAATTATAACCTTTTTGGCTATAATCACGCTTTAAAATTTTCTAAAAGAGCCAAGATGATTTTAATGATCGATAATTATGATAGTTTTGTTTTTAATATCTATCAATACATTTTATTAAGCACTAATGAAGAAGTAAAATGCGTGCGTAATGATGAAATAAGCGTAGATGAGATCAAAAAACTAAACCCAAGCAAGATTATTTTAAGTCCTGGGCCAAAACATCCAAAAGACAGCGGCGTGTGCCTTGAAATTTTAGAATGCGCTAAAAACGGCGAGCTAAAAATGCCTATTTTAGGCGTTTGCTTGGGACATCAAGCCATAGCACTTAGTTTTGGAGCGAGTATAAAACGCTTAAAATCTCCAAAGCACGGCAAAACTAGCCAAATAAAATTAATCGCTCCAAGTGCCGTGCTAGCTGATATGCCGGGCGTTTTTGAGGTTATGCGTTATCATTCGCTTTATGTAGATGATTTGCCAGACGAATTAGTAGCTAGTGCGTATTCAATGGATGATAATATCATAATGGCATTAGAGCATAAGGATTTAAAAATTTATGGCATTCAGTTTCATCCTGAGAGCTTTTTTACGCCTTATGGACGCAAGATTATTGAAAATTTTGTAAATTTAAAAGGATAAAAATGCAAGATAGCAACCACATACAAAATTTAGCCCCATTTATGACAAAATTACAAAAAGGCTTTGCCCTTGATGGTGCTGATTATGAGCAAATTTTTAGCGCGCTTATGTCAAAAGAATACGATATAATCCAGCTTGCTGGGCTTTTAGTTTTAATTAGCGAAAAATCACTATACCCTGATAGTTTGTGCGCTTTGGTACAAAATATTTTGCGCTATTCAAATACCTTTAATGACGCCCAGGCGATGTTTGATATAGTAGGTACAGGCGCAGATGGCCTTAAAACCATAAATATTTCAACCACTGTTTCATTTATACTAGCTAGCCTCGGTGTAAAAGTGGCAAAGCACGGCAACGGCGCAATTAGCTCACAAAGTGGTTCAAGCAACACCCTTCAAGCCATCGGCATTAAGCTTGATAGCGATATAAACGCGCTTAGAGATTTGCTTGCTAAAAAAGGCTTAGCCTTTTTCCATGCGCCATTTTTTCATAAGGCAGTAGGCGAGGTAGCACCGGTGCGAAAACGCCTAAAAATCGGCACCGTTTTTAATGTGCTAGGGCCATTATTAAACCCAAATACAGCGCTTACTCATCAAATAATGGGCAATTACCTTGAAGAGGTAAATTTTTTATTAGCTCAAACCTTAATGAAACTAGGGCGCACTCACGCATTAGTCGTGCATGGTATGGACGGAATGGATGAAATTAGCCTTTGTGATGAAACGCTAATCCACGAGCTAAAAGATGGACATATTTACGAATACCGCATCACGCCTGAGCAATTTGGCTTTAAGCGTGCTTTTCACACAGATATTCAAGGCGGAGATAGTGCGCAAAATGCTAAAATTTTACAAGATACATTAAAGGGCGAACTAAAAGGGGCAAAACGCGATATAGTCGTGCTTAATGCTATGTTTGCTCTTTATACAGTAGATAAGGCAAAAAGCCCAAGTGATGCAAAATTTATCATAGAAGATGCGCTAGATAGTGGCAGGGCATGGGAATTTTATCAAAATTATATCAGTGAGTTTAAGTAAATTTTAAAATTTTTCTTAAAAATATTTTAAGTTAAATAAATTTTAAAATTTAAGGCATTAAAATTTGTTGATTTTAGGCTTGCTAAGAAAGCCAAACTTAAAATTTAATTAAATAAATTTTAAAATTTAGCTTAGAAGCCTTTAAATTGAATAAATTTTAAAATTTCAAGGCAAAATTTCTATTAAATTTTCATTTGTTGTGCGTTTTTTTACTCTGCCAATTATGCTTGTTTGCTCGTAGCGGGCGTTTTTAAGATTGTTTAGGGCTATGTTTGCGTCTTTTTCATCTATTGCTAATAAAAGGCCGCCAGATGTTTGCGCATCAAAGAGCAAAATATCGGCATTTTGGCCCTTAGAATTGATTAAAAATTCATTAACAAATTCTTTATTTTTATAAGTGCCGCCAGGAATTAGCCCCATATCGGCCATAGTGCGCGCTGAGGGCAAAATCGGCACACAAGAAGCATAAATTTCAAAGCAAATTTTATCATTTAACATCTCGCACAAATGCCCTAATAATCCAAAACCGCTCACATCAGTACAAGCGCGCACCCTTAGCCCCTTTAAAGCATCGATGGCATAAAAATTAAGCTCGCTCATAATGCGCGCCGCTTCTAAAATTTCATTCATTTTTAGCATATCAGCTTTAATCGCTGTGCTTAAAACGCCCATGCCAAGTGGCTTTGTAAGCACCAAAATATCGCCATCTTGGGCTGTGTTATTAGCCCAAAACTCAGCCGTTTTTACAAGCCCTGTTACGCTTAGGCCAAAATACAGCTCAACCGAACTTATACTATGGCCTCCAATGATTGCCCCGCCGCATTCGCGCACCTTTTCATTAGCGCCAGCTAGTATCTCACTAAGCACTTCATTATCAAAATGACAACTATCAAAGCACACGATATTTAAAGCATTTAGCACTTTTGCGCCCATAGCAAATACATCACTTAGGGAATTTGCCGCGGCGATATTGCCAAAAATGCGCGGATCATCGACTACTGGCGTGATAAAATCTAGCGTTTGAATCAACGCCATTTTATCATCTAGGGCAAAAACAGCCGCATCTTCATTATTTTTAGCGCCACTTAGTAAATGTGGAGTGCTAAAATCGAGCTTGCTAAGAGCTTTGTTTAGACCCGCCGGGTCAATCTTAGCAGCTCAACCAGCAGCACGCACAAATTTTGTAAGTTTTTGATTGTGATATATCATTTTTGCTCTTAAAGTGTGATTTGCTCGTATTCTAGCAAGATATTTGCGATTTCATAAGCGTTGCTAACACGGCCGATGCTAAGCTTATCACTTAGCCCATAAGCTTGCAAACACGAACCGCAACTTAAAATTTCACAGCCTTGATTGTGTAAATCATTTAACGCCCTAAATGCCAAATGCCCTCTATTTGCGCTGATTTTTACTGCGTCATTTACGCATATTACATACTTTGGCTTAATCTCGCACTGGCTAAATGCGCCCAAAAAACTAGCCAGCAAACTCTGTCCCACCGCCCCGCTGCCAGCGCTACTTTCGTTTAAATAAATTATTTTATTTGCTAGCTTGGCTTTGCTTTGCGTATTTTGACAGCTATATTCGCTAACATTTAAATTATCGTTATTTTCTGCGCTTTTAATTAGTGAAATTTCATAAAAATCGCCATTTTGGCTTAGATTAAAATTTTGCTTTAAAGAGTTTAAAAAACGGCTAACATTATCCTTGCTGGTGCTTGAATTAAGCAGTATTTCAAGGCTATCACCAAGCTTTAATGAATTAAGAGCCTCTTTTGTTTTAAGCACGGGCTGAGGGCATGGTAAATCACAGCAATTTAATTTCATAATTTATCCTTAAAATGTCTTACTCAAAACCTTGAGCCTAGGGCGCAATTTTAGCATAAAATTTACGATAATAAAGCGTAAAAATATGCCAAATTTTAAAATTTTGGCTCTTATTTTTAGAAGCATTTTAAAATTTCAAAGCAGTAATTTTTAAATTTTAAATAATTTTTTATCTTGTAATTTATAGCAAAAATCGCATTTGTTTGCTAGATTCTCATCGTGCGTTACTAGCACTAAGGCTGCATTTTTGGCGCGAATATACTCAAAAATCACGCCCATAACTTCATTTGCCGTGGTAGTGTCTAAATTGCCCGTTGGCTCATCGGCAAAAATTATTTTAGGCTCTTTGGCTAGCACTCTTGCGATGCTCACGCGTTGTTGCTGTCCGCCACTTAATGAGCCTGCATTTTGAGTCAAAACATTATCAATGCCAAGATTTTTTAGCATATTTTGATCAATTTTTTTACCGCTTAAAATGCTAGCAAGCTCGATATTTTCACCAGCTTTAAATCCACGAAACAAATAATGTGCTTGAAAAATTATGCCAAAATCATAACGGCGAATTTTTAAAAGCTCGTTTGCGCTTAAAGTATAAAGAGATTTTTCATTATAAAAAACTTCTCCGCTATCTGGTTTTAAAAGTGTGGATAAAATGTGTAAAAGCGTGGATTTACCGCTACCTGAGATACCTACAATCGCGCTGGTTGTGCCAGCTTTAATCTCCAAGCTTACATCACTAAATAAAGGATAATCAAAATGATGCCCTAAAAATTTGGCATTTAATAAAAAATTTGTTTGCATTTTTGTAGGTTGTGTTGCGAATCCGCAAGCTTAGCTAGCAAATCCGCAAGAGTAAGTTAAGCCATTTGCGCTGCTACCTCAGCAGCAAAATCATCTACTTTTTTCTCTAAGCCCTCGCCCACTTCAAAACGCACATATTTTACTAGCTCAATCTTACCGCCTAGTTTTGCGGCTTCATCAGCTATGGCTTGAGCTACTGTTTTTTTATCGTCCATTACAAAAAACTGCCCCAAAAGAGTAAGTCTTTGATCAATTTGTGTGTTATCAGCATAAAATCTATCAATTTGTCCTGGTAAAATTTTATCCCAAATTTTCTCAGGTTTATTTTGTGCTTTTAGCTCGTCTTTTAGCTTTTGAGTAACTTGTGCGATGATGGCATCGTTAATTTGCGCGCGTGAGCCAAACTCAGGGATTTTATGAAGTGGCTTGCCTAAGCGTTTTAGCTCTTCATTTTCTTTTTCAAGTTCAGCTTTTAGGGCTGTGGTTTCTTTTTCTAAAAATTCTAAATCAAAATCTTTATAGCTTATAACTTGTGGCTTCATTGCCGCTGCGTGCATACAAACATTGCGCAAAAAATCCTTTGCTTTATTTGCGGTTTGTTCGCTATCACAAGCAGCTGCTATTATCACGCCCACACGGCTATTTGAATGCAAATACCCAGCCACTACGCCATTTGTGCCAGCCTTTATGGTTTCAAAACGGCGAACTACCAAATTCTCGCCCGTTTTTGCAATCTCGCTTTTAAAATATTCTTCAAAAACCACGCCATTTATTGTGCTAGTTTGTAGTTCTTCTTGCGTGCTAATTGCTTTTGATTGTATATGCTGTGTGGTGGTTTTTACTAAATTTATAAAATTTTCATTTTTAGCTACGAAATCTGTTTCTGAGTTTATTTCGCTAATGGTTGCTGTTTTTTCATCTGCGCTTACTGCTACATTTACTAAGCCTTCGCTTGCTAATCTATCGGCTTTTTTAGCAGCTTTGCCTAGTCCTTTTTCACGCAAAATATCCACAGCCTTGCTCATATCTCCATCTGCTTCGCTTAGGGCATTTTTACAATCCATCATACCTGCGCCAGTGCTTTCGCGCAGCTCTTTTACCATTTGTGCTGTAATCTCAGCCATTATTCATCTCCTTCAAAAAACTCTTCACTCATAACTTCATCAATCAATTCTTGTTTTTCTTCTTGGCTTGCTGGATTTATGGCGCTTTCTTCATCAACAGCATCAATCATAGCCTTGCCTTCATTAATTGCCTCAGCCATTTCATTGCAAAATAACTGCACAGCGCGGATAGCATCATCATTTGCAGGCACTGGATAAGTAATTAAATCAGGGTCGCAATTAGTATCCACAGGCGCAACAATATCTATTTTTAATTTATTAGCCTCAGCTACGGCGATTTTTTCTTTTATTGTATCTACGATAAATAGCATATCAGGCAGGTTTTTCATATTGCGAATACCGCCAAGGGTTTCAAGTAATTTTTCTTTTTTACGGCGAAGCATTAGCGCTTCTTTTTTGGTCAATAAATTTATAGAGCCATCTTCTTCCATAGCTTCGATTACTTCTAGCTTGCGAATGCTTTGTTTAATCGTGCCAAAATTTGTCATCATACCGCCTAACCAGCGACTATTTACATATGGCATACCACATTTTTGAGCGCTTTCTTTTATGGCGGTGATTGCTTGTTTTTTGGTGCCTACAAATAATATAGTTTTGCCCTCAGCGGCTGCATCGCGGACTATATTGTATGTATAGCGAAAATAGCGGATTGTTTTTTGAAGGTCGATTATATAAATACCTTTGCGTTCGCCAAAAATGTATTTTTTCATTTTTGGATTCCAGCGTCTTGTTTGATGCCCAAAATGCACACCACATTCTAATAAATCTCTCATCGTTACCATGAGTTCTCCCTTGCGTTAGTTTTTCCTCTTTTTGCGCTTATAGCGACAACGCTACACTAAGCTTGCGCAAAAATGCGAAATGAGCGCGGATTGTATCGCTAATTTGCTTAAAAACAAATGAATTTAAGCTAAAATTATGTTTATTTGGATTAGAAATTTTAAAATTTGTAGCCAAAAGCGGAGCATTAAAATTTGCGTAGCAAAATCTTGCACGACAAATTTTAATAATTTTTAAAGCAAATTTTAAGAATCCGAGCTTTTTAAAGTAAGTTTTATACGCCTTATTGCAGCGCCGTCCATAGCTAGCACCTCATACACGCATCTATCATCGCTTACGCTTTCGCCCACCTCAGGCAAGCGACCAAAAAGATTAAACACATACCCGCCTATGGTTATTTGCTCATCATCAAAGCTCATATCAAGCATTTCTCCAAGCTCTTCCAGCTCGTAACGCCCGCTAAATTCGTAATTTAAATCATCTATGCGTTTGTATTCTTCATCATCATCTGGTTCAAACTCATCAAAAACTTCGCCCACGATATCTTCAAGCGTTACAAATCCTGCTGTGCCGCCGTATTCATCAAGCACCAAAGCAGCATAAGTTTTTTCTTTATTCATCATATTTAAAATATTTGAAATAGAACTATTTTCAGGCACTATGATAAACTCACGGATAATTGAATTAAAATCTACTTCTTTATTTTTAAGCATTGCGTGTAAGATATCGCGAATGTGGATTAAACCAAGCACAGTATCCTTGCTACCATCAATAAAAGGAAAACGCGTGTATTTGGTTTCTTTAATAATTTGTAGGTTTTCTTCTAGGCTTTTTTGCTTGCTTAAACACACCATATCTTTACGCGGTGTCATTACTTCTTTTGCTACTGTATCGCTAAAATCTATGGCGTTTTGGATTATTTCGCTCTCCATACTATCTAGCACGCCACCTTTTAAGCTTTCTGAAACAATAAATTTTATTTCTTCTTCGCTGTGGGCAAGATCGCTTTCTTTTGCGGGTTTTACGCCAATTAGCTTCATACCACAAAGTGCTACATAATCAAAAGTTTTAATCACAGGAAAAAAGATAATCCAAAAAATATGAAGTGGTCTAGCCACCCAAAGCACCACGCTTTCGGTTTTTGCGATGGCTACTGATTTTGGGATCAATTCGCCAAGCACCACATGTAAAAGAGTAATCAAAATAAACGCCACACCAAGCGCGATAGTGTCAATGCCCTCTTGGCTAAGATTTGTGAAGTATTTTAATGGTTCGCCTATTAATCTAGCAATAGCAGGCTGTCCTAGCCAGCCAAGCGCAAGACTAGAAAGCGTGATGCCAAGCTGGTTTGCGCTTAAATAAGTATCTAGTGAGTTTGTGATTTTTAAAGCTAGTTTTGCGCCAGCTTTGCCTTCTTTTATAAGCTCTTCAAGCTTAGATTTTCGCACCTTGACAATAGAAAACTCAGATAAAACAAAAAAGCCATTAAGTGCGATAAAAAGGATTGCCAAAACAACCCCGATAAACGATTCGCCGTCCAAAAATAATCCTTTTTTAAAAAATAAAAGTTCTAATTGTAGCAAAAATTTTAAAATTTTTCTCTTTTTTATATGCTTTAAAAATCTAGTCTGCTTTAAAATTATGCAATATTTTTAAAATTTTAATTATTTTATCTTGTATTTTTTGGCCGTTTTCATCTTCTAAGCGGCTGTTAAAATCAAGCAAGGTTGGTTTAAATTTTAATGCTTTTTGAAAATTATTTTCATCTAAACCGCCAGCAATCCCAAAAGGCAGCTTTACATCACGCAAAATCTCCCAATCAAAGCTAACGCCGTTGCCACCAAGCTTTGCGCCCTTACAATCAAAAAGCGCCATATCATAATCGCCATTTATTTTTGCCAAAGTCTTACAATCCACATCAACGCTAAACACTTGCCAAATGCTCACATTTTTAGCGTTTAATAAAATTTTATTATCTAATTTTTCATAGATTTGAATGGCATCTAAAAAGCCTAATTTTGCGATGTTTTTGGCATTTTCTACGCTATCAAAAACGCCAGCGATTTTAATGGCGTTTTTATGCGCGATTTTAGAAATTTTAGCCGCCATCAATAAATCCACCTGCCTTTTACTAGGCGCAAAAATCACGCCTATAAAATCTACTTTTTTGCCGTTATATTCGCATTCGCACACGCTTTTAGCCTCAATCTCATTTTTAATGCCACAAATTTTAATCTTTACCATTTTTACTCCCTTAAAAAGCGCAGATTTTATCTAAAATAACTAAAAATAATATGATAAAATGCGCACCAAAAAGGACAAAAATGCAAAAACACGAAGTCAAATTAAGACAATACAATGGCTACATAAAAGACAAAGACAACCCAAATCAATACAACTCACTTCTTGGCGAAATATACGAAATGCACGCATTCTCGTGGCTTATACAAAATAGAAGTGATATTCGTTTTTTGCTAGCAAAATGCATAAAACCAAAAAAGGGTTTTGTTCGCGATGGATTTTGCTACAACAAGCAAGGCCAAATCGTTTATAAAAGCGCAGGCATTGGGCTTGGCGAGTTTGATATTTTGGGGCTTGGCGATGATGGGCAGATTTATTGGTTTGAAGTAAGCATTAAAGAATACCGCCAAACAAAACGCTCAATTGCTAAAAAAAAGTCCTTGCTTTTGCGCCTTTTTCCCAGCCATAAAATAAACTTTACAATGATTAACCCCCAAGCCCTGCCAAGCTACACAAAAATGTATCAAACGCTGATTTTACCGCTACCAAACATTAAAAAATTTTATCCTACTTACCGCTTTAAATGTAGTTTTCAAAACTGCGCCGGGCTTGATGAGTTTTCTAAATTAAGCGCGCGTTATGATTATATAAATGAGCTAATCAAACACAGCAAAGAGCATTTTAACTACCAAAATATCGATTTTTTTGACCCATTATTTTTACATTTATTTGATATTAAAAATATTTTTAATCAAAAATTAAAATATTATGATTTTGAGAAAAAAATATATAGAGAGGTTGAATTTTTAGGCGCTGGCAAGGTTTTAAGAGATGGAGAAATTTTAGAGCATATCCACGCAACCTACAAGGAAATTTTAGAGATTAGAAAAAGACTTCGCAATCGCAAAAAAAGGCGTTTTGAAATTTTAAAAGCCAACGCAAATGATTAAAATTTAGGCTAAATTTTAAAATTTATTTATAATTTATTCAATTTAAAGGCCTCGAAGGCAAATTTTGAAATTTATTCAAAATTTTACTTTGTTTTGAAATTTAAAATTTTGTATGAAATTTAATAAATTTTCTGCTTTAAATTTTAAAATTTTAGCTAAAATGCCTTTTGGAGAATAAAGCTATCTGGTGATACTCACGGACTTCAAATCCGCTGGCGGGGCAGCTGGCTGTCTCGCGGAGAGTTCGATTCTCTCATTCTCTCGCCAAACTTGCTTTTTGTAATCAGCTTTGTTTAAATTATTTGAATTAGGCTAAATTTTAAAATTTATAATCAAATAAAATTGTTATATTTTTAACTTCTTTTTTATGCTTTTAGTTTTGTAAGTGTTGTATTAGAAATTTTAATTTATAATAGGCAAAGATGATTTTGGTTGTGCGTTTTTAAAGGTTTAAAACCCTTATTAAACTTGCTTTTTTTGGGCTAAAAATCTTGTTTTAAAATTTTAAATATTTAATAAAATTTTTATTTTATAAAATTAAAATTTTAAATAAAATGTGCTTTAAAACTAAGCCAAATTTTAAATAAAGAGAAAAAATGTTAAGAATGATAAAACACAATTTGGGCGCATATTTTATGGTGCTAGCTTGCCTTGACTTTGCGCTTATCGGAGTTTGCGCGAAGCTACTTAGCAAGGACTTGCCAGCCATTGAAGTGGTGTTTTTTAGAAATTTCATCGCCGCCCTTTATTTGCTCTACCTTTATCAAAAATCCACGCTTAAACCACGCGAGGGCGGGCATTTTAGCTTGCTTGTTTTTCGTGGGGTTGCGGGCGTGCTTTCGCTTTATTTGCTCTTTTATAATATCGAGCATATCACGCTTGGCGGAGCTTATGCCTTTCAAAAAACCGCACCTATCTTTACTACGCTTTTGTCGTTTTTTATTTTTAAAGAAAGCGTGGGGCTTCGCGGTTGGGGCGGCATTTTTGTGGGCTTTTGTGGTGTGCTTTTCATCGCTCAGCCTTGGGCGGAGGCTCAATTTCACACAGGTTTTGACATAAAAAACTCACTTTTGGGCGTGCTGTGTGGGTTTTTATCGGCTGTTTCAGTAACGAGCGCTAGGCAGCTACGCCACTACTACACCACTGAAAAAATCGCCCTTGCCTTTATGATAGTAGGCTCGCTCGTGCCGCTTTGCTCGATGATAGTGGGCGAATTTTACGCTCCAAAGGGGCTTGATTTCTTGCTTTGTGAGTTTAAGATGCCAAATTTAAAGGCTTGGGCTATCATCGCTGTGATGGGCATTTTGGGCGCGGTGTATCAAATCCATCTTACAAAAAGCTACGGCATAGCTAAAAAAGCGGGCGTTGTAGCAGGGGTGAGCTACCTTGATGTCATCTTTTCGCTGATTTTGGGGCTATTTTTAGGGGACGCTTTTCCTAGTGCTATGGTGTTTGCGGGCATTTTGGGTATCATTTTTGGCGGACTTATTTTAGTTTTTGATAAGGCTAAGCCCTAAGTTAGTTTTTAAATAAAATAAATTTTATTTAGCTAAAAAGCGCGCAAATTTTAAAATTTAATGTCTAAAAATAAAATTTGCCTACAATAATACTAGCCCAAAAAAGACTAATTTATTTTACAAAAGATAAAACGCAAAAAAAGTTAAAAAAGCAAAAATAAAAAAGGACAAAAATGACAAAAATTTCTCGTATTCGCTCGTGGATAATGCTGTGTTTGGCTATCGCGCTTGAAATTGCAGGGCTTAGTTTGCTGCAAGTTTTTGAGAAAAGCCCCGTTTTAAGCAAGGTGATTTTGGTGTGTTTTATGAACGCTTCTTATTTTCTTATGTCCTTAGCGTTGCGACAAATTTCAGTGGGTGTGGCGTATGCGGCGTGGGAAATCATCGGTGGCATAGGCGTTTTGTTTGTAAGCTTTATCTTTTTTAACCCTATTTTAAGCACTCAGCAATACTTTGGCGTAGCACTTGGTTTCATCGGCATAGTTTGCATTATCTTGGGCGAAAAGCACGACACAAGCGCAAATTCCGCCCTAAATTTAAAGGCAAAGGACTAAAATGGCGGCGTTTTTACTCATTTGTTTTTCGGGAGTTTTGGATATTTTTTCAAATTTAGCTTTGGCAAAGTCCGATGGCTTTAAAAAGCTATGGTGGGGGCTTTTGGCTTTGTTGCTTGTGGATAGTTGCTTTGTGGCTTTGGCTTTTGCGCTTGATTTGGGTATGCAGCTGCCCGTTGCTTACACGCTTTGGGGCGCGATAGGCATTTTGGGAACTACGGCTGGGGGATATTATTTTTTCGCTCAAAAGCTCAAACCCATAGGCTTTGTAGGCATTGTGCTGGTGCTTTGCGCTGTTTATTTGCTGCATTTTGCGTAAGGGCTTAGCTAGAAAATGCGTTAAATTTTATTATTTAAAATGTCTGCACGCCAAAGGCTAGCTTAAAGCATTATAAATTCAGCATTTTATAAAAGCGATATTTTATTTTTATTGAAATTTTAATAGTAAAATTTTGATTGTGTTTTTAAAATTTTAAAAAAAAGGACAAAAATGGAGATTATCCCAGCCATTGATTTAAAAGATGCTAAGGCGGTGCGATTATTTAAAGGGCAAATGAACTCAGCTAAAATTTATTCAAACGACCCTAGCGAGCTGGCGAAGGTTTTTGAAAATTTTGGCGCAAGATATTTGCATATTGTGGATTTAGATGGTGCCATAGCCGGCGAGGCTATAAATTTTAAAACGATAGAAAAAATTGCCACAAAAACTAGCCTAAAAATAGAAGTTGGTGGCGGGATAAGAGATGAGGCGCGCATAAAAGATTATATCAATTTAGGCGTTGATCGCGTGATTTTAGGCTCTGTGGCTTTAAAAGATCAAAATTTCACCAAAGAGATGGCAAAGCGTTATAAAATCGTGGTTGGGATTGATTTACAAGATGAAAAGGTTGCTACGCACGGCTGGGTGAATGTGAGCAACATTAGCGGCGAAGAACTAGCTAAAAGCTACATAGGTGCGGGCTTGGAGGCTATTATAACCACAGATATTAGCAAAGACGGCACGCTAAGTGGAGTAAATGCAAAATTAACGGCCAAAATCGCAGATGCTAGCAAAACCCCAGTGATTGCAAGTGGCGGAGTGCGCGATATAAACGATATTTACGCGCTTTTAGAATACCCGCAAATTTCTGGTGTGATTGTTGGCAAGGCTTATTATGAAGGTAAGATTGATCTAAAAACAGCATTTGAAGTAGCTAAAAATCGTTGATTTAAAAGCAAAACTTAAACTTTTTTTGCTACAATTCCGCCTTAAAATTTTTGCTTTAACAAAGGATGAGCGTGAAATTACTAGTTGTTGATGATAGCTCTACTATGAGAAGAATTATAAAAAATACACTTCAAAGACTAGGACATAAGGATATTTTAGAAGCTGAGCATGGCTTAGAAGCATGGACGATTTTAGAAGCAAATAATGATATAAATGTGCTTATAACTGATTGGAATATGCCTGAAATGAATGGCTTGGATTTGGTAAAAAAAGTCCGCGCTGAGCAAAAATATGCAGATATGCCTATAATAATGGTTACCACAGAAGGCGGCAAGGCAGAGGTTATCACCGCGCTAAAAGCTGGTGTAAATAACTATATAGTAAAGCCCTTTACTCCGCAGGTATTAAAAGAAAAACTTGAAGATGTGCTAGGCATGCCAGCTTAATATAATCTTTATGATGCAGCAAACTTACTATGAGCTAAGCGTTCTTAGCTCGCATTCTCAAATTTTATCGGATTTAGCTTTTGAGCTTGGCATAAGTGCCATAGAGCAAATAAACGGCGGATTTATTATAAGAGATGAAAATCCATTAGATATTATAGAGCTTGGGCTAAAAACTTTCGCGCAAAAAGCAAATATAGATATTTCTACAAAGCTAAGCAAAAAGCCTAATAGCGATTGGATAAAAGCGTATCAAGATGGAGTTAAACCTGTAAAATGCGGGCAGTTTTATATTCGCCCTAGTTGGTGTGAAAGCAGTAAAGATGATATAGAAATAATCATCGATCCAGCTCTTGCTTTTGGTTCAGGGCATCATGAAAGCACCGCGTCTTGCTTGGAGTTGATTAGTAAATATGCAAGCAAGTTTAAAGGTAAAAATGCCTTGGATTTAGGTTGTGGGAGTGGAATTTTAAGTATTGCCTTAGCTAAGCTTGGATTAAATGTAGATGCGCTTGATACTGATGAGCAAGCAATTAGCGCAAGCCAAGCTAATGCCAGCAAAAATAAAATAAGCCTAAATAGCGCAGTAGTAGGCAGCATAGATAAAATAAACGCAAAATACGATATAGTGTGCGCAAATATCATTGCTGATGTGATTTTAGCTCTTTCAAATGAATTAAAAAACAGCTTAAAAGACGGCGCTTATTTAATACTTTCTGGTATATTAAATCGCTATAAAGAGCGAATTTTACAAAGCTTTAAAGAGCTAAAATGCTTAGAAAACCTTAGTAAAAATGAATGGGAAAGTTTTATATTTCAAAGGATATAAATGAAACAAAATATGCAACAAAACAACGACAATAACGGCGGCAATAATAATCCTTTTAACAAAAATCCTATTTTAACCTTTGCGATTTTTGCTATTGTGATGGTGTTAATTTTTAGAAGTTTTGCGCCTGAAAATTTTAATGATTTTAGTGGCGGGGCAAGCAATGCAAATAGAAATGTCTCATACTCAGATCTAAAACAAATGGTCAAAAATAAAGAAATTTTAAGTGTGGCAATCGCGCAAAGCACCATAAAAGCGACATCTAGCCAGGGCATAACCTACACAGCAAAAAAAGTCGCAAATGATACCACGCTTATACCTTTGCTCGAAGAAAACGGCGTAAGTTATAGCGCGTATAATGAAAATAATTGGCTTAGCGATTTATTATTTACTTGGGTTATACCTGTGTTTATTTTCTTTGCTATATGGATGTTTTTGGCATCTCGCATGCAAAAAAATGTAGGTAATGGAATTTTGGGCATAGGTAGCACAAAAGGGCTAATAAACTCCGAACGCCCAAAAGTAAAATTTGATGATGTAGCAGGCGTTGAAGAGAGTAAAGAAGAGGTTAAAGAAATAGTAGATTTTCTAAAAAATCCTGAAAGATACATAACCTTAGGCGCTAAAATTCCAAAAGGCGTGCTTTTAGTTGGCCCTCCAGGCACTGGTAAAACATTACTAGCAAAGGCTGTGGCTGGCGAAGCAAATGTGCCGTTTTTTTCGGTTTCTGGGTCTAGCTTTATAGAAATGTTTGTGGGCGTTGGGGCTAGTCGTGTGCGCGATTTATTTGAAAAAGCTAAAAAAGAAGCGCCAGCAATTGTGTTTATAGATGAAATAGACGCCATCGGCAAGAGCCGTAATGCAGGCGGTATGATAGGTGGCAATGACGAGAGAGAGCAAACCCTTAATCAATTGCTTGCTGAAATGGACGGCTTTGATAGCGATAAAAGTCCTGTTATAGTTTTAGCCGCTACAAATCGCCCAGAAGTGCTAGATGCGGCTTTGTTGCGTCCGGGGCGTTTTGATAGACAAGTGCTTGTAGATAAGCCAGATTTTAAAGGGCGCGTTGAAATTTTAAAGGTGCATAGCAAAGAAGTAAAACTAAGCAAAAGCGTGGATATGGATGAGATTGGTCGCCTTACAGCAGGGCTTGCTGGTGCTGATTTAGCAAATATTATAAATGAAGCAGCTCTTTTAGCAGGGCGCGCTAATAAAGCAAGCATAGAACAACAAGATTTAGTAGAAGCAGTAGAGCGCGCAATCGCGGGCTTAGAGAAAAAATCGCGCCGTATCAATCCAAAAGAGAAAAAAATAGTAACCTACCATGAATGTGGCCACGCGCTAATTGCTGAAACAACCGCTGGTGCCGATAAGGTAACCAAAGTATCAGTGATTCCACGCGGTCTTGCAGCCCTTGGTTACACGCTAAATACCCCAGAAGAAAACAAATTTTTAATGCAAAAGCACGAGCTAATCGCAAAAATAGATGTGCTTCTTGGCGGGCGCGCAGCTGAGCAGGTGTTTATAGGCGAGGTTAGCACAGGCGCTAGTAATGACTTAGAGCGCGCTACTGATATAGTTAAGGCGATGGTTTCTATGTATGGTATGAGCGATGTAGCAGGGCTTATGGTGCTTGAAAAACAACGCAATTTATTTTTAAATGGTGGCCAAACTCTTAAAGATTACAGCGATGATATGGCTAAAAAATTAGATGAGTTTGTGAAAAATTTCTTAAATGATCGTTTTGAAGAGGTGTTAAAAACTCTAACGCTTTATAGGGGCGCTATTGAAAATATGGTAAGCGCACTTTATGAAACAGAAACTATTGAGGGCGCAAAGGTGCGCGAGATCATCAAAGCCTATGAGCAAGAAAATAATTTGCCAAGTCGCCTTGTAGATGAAAATGACGAAGCAAATGCCGATATAGCAGAGGCTAAACGCGAAGCTTAAAATTTATTTTCTTATTTAATTTTGATAGATTAAAATTTTAAGCTTAATTGTAAAAAGCGCGGATAAAACTCCCGCTTTTTGCTTATTTTTTAACTTCAATGTCTTTAAATTTTAAAATTTATAAACTCTAAAATTATAAATAAATAAAATTTTTCAGCACGCATAAGCCGGCATTTTGGGATTTTTCAGGGTGTGGCTGAAAGCCAAAAACATTATCTTTTGCCACAGCACTTACAAACTTATAGCCATAATCACTAAAAGCTAGCACAAGCTCATCATCGCATTTAGCGTGGTAGCTATGCACAAAATAAAAATATTCGCTTTGTTTAAGCCCTTTTGTAAGCGGGCATTCTTTTATAAACTCGCAAGAATTCCAGCCCATATGTGGCACTTTTAATGGCGCATTAAAGCGAGTTTCATCAAATTTTAAAATTTCCCCTTTAAACACGCCTAGTCCGTTACATTCGCCAAATTCATAGCTCTTTTCAAAAAGTAATTGCATACCAAGGCAAATGCCTAAAAATGGCTTATTTTGAGCTATGTGTTCTTTAATGGCTTGTGTTAAATTATTTTTATTTAATTTATCCATCGCATCTTTAAAAGCTCCCACGCCCGGTAAAATCAGCTTTTGGCATTTGGCTAATTCTTGTGGGGCGGTGATTAGTTTGATATCGTTTTTGCTATCAACGAAATTTAGGGCATTTAAAACGCTTTTGATATTACCAGCACCATAATCAATCACACCTATCATTTTCATCCTTAAAAAAGTGCTGATTGTAGCATATTTTGTTTAAAGGCTTAGCAATTTTTGCTCTTTAAAATTTATTAAATTTTATAAATTTTAAGCACAAAACTAAGTAAAATCAATTAAAATTTTCTTAGAAACTTAAAATCAACTAAAATAAATAAGTTAATTTTATAATTTCTAAATTATATTAACTATTTTAGGCTAAATTTCGCCAAAAATTTTTAAGGAGTGCTAGATGGTTGAACAACCAGAAGGTCGCGCGGTTTGGGTAGATGAAAGCCGTTGTAAGGCCTGTGATATATGCGTTAGCTACTGCCCAGCTGGCGTTTTGGGAATGAAAGAGGATATTCACGCTATTCAAGGTATGATGATTGAAGTAGTACATCCTCAAAGTTGCATAGGATGCCGTGATTGTGAGCTTCATTGCCCTGATTTTGCAATTTATGTGGCTGATAAAGGTTTTAAGTTTGCTAAGCTAACGCCTGAGGCAAAAGCGCGTGGTGAAGCCGTGCGCGCTAATCATTTTAGAAAGATTGATTAAGGATAGGCGATGAGAGATGTTATAACTTCAGGCAATGCCCTAGTAGCAAAGGCCGCGATAGAATGTGGCTGTAATTTTTTTGGCGGTTATCCTATCACGCCAAGTAGCGAGATAGCACACGAAATGAGCGTGCTTTTACCTAAAAACGGCGGAACTTTTATCCAAATGGAAGATGAAATTTCAGGCGTTAGCGTGGCTCTTGGAGCTGCGATGAGTGGTGCTAAGGCAATGACTGCAAGCTCAGGCCCTGGCATATCTTTAAAGGCTGAGCAAATCGGGCTTGGTTTTATAGCTGAGATTCCGCTTGTGGTGGTAAATGTAATGCGTGGCGGGCCAAGCACTGGCTTGCCTACGCGCGTGGCACAAGGCGATATTTTACAAGCTAAAAACCCAAGCCATGGCGATATGTGCTCGCTTGTGGTAGCGCCTGGTAATTTAAGTGAAATCTACACTCAAACCGTTCGCGCATTTAATTTAGCAAATCGTTTTAGCACGCCTGTATTTTTGCTACTTGATGAAACTATCGGGCATATGCAAGGGCGCGCATTTTTACCAGAGGCAAATGAAATCACAATCACACCGCGCCGCGAGTTTAAGGGCGATCCAAAAGATTATAATCCTTATGAGGCTGGCCCAGATGAGCCAGCTACGCTAAATCCATTTTTTAAAGGATATCATTATCACATAACAGGCTTGCACCACGGCCCAAGCGGCTTTCCAACAGAAGATGGCGATATAGTAGCGTATAATACAAATCGTTTATTTAATAAATTCTTACATCACATGGATGAAATTGATGATTATGAAGAATACAAGCTTGAAGATGCTGAAATTTGCGTGATTTGCTATGGTAGCGTAAGCCTAGCTGCCAAAGAGGCCGTAAATAAAGCAAGAGAAGCTGGCATAAAAGCGGGGATTTTTCGCCCTATAACTCTATGGCCAAGCCCTGAGAAAAAGCTAAAAGAAATAGGCAAGAAATTTAATAAAATTTTAGTAGCAGAGCTAAATATGGGGCAGTATTATGGCGAAGTCGTGCGTTGTATGCTAAGAGATGATATAAAAACTTTATTTAAAGCAAATGGTCGCCCGCTAAGCCCAAGTGAAATTTTAAATAAAATCAAGGAGTTTTAAATGGCGTTTAATTATGATAAATATTTACGCACAAGCAAAATGCCTACACTTTGGTGCTGGGGCTGTGGCGATGGCGTAATTTTAAAAAGCATTATCCGCGCCATAGATACGCTAGGCTGGGATATGGATGATGTGTGTTTGGTTAGCGGTATAGGCTGCTCTGGGCGTATGTCTAGTTATGTGGATTGTAATACAGTTCATACAACGCACGGGCGCGCCATAGCCTATGCTACTGGCATAAAGCTAGCAAACCCAGATAAACATGTAATAGTAGTAACAGGCGATGGCGATAGTATGGCAATAGGTGGCAATCATACAATCCATGGCTGTAGAAGAAATATCGATTTAAATCACATAATAGTAAATAATTTTATTTACGGCCTTACAAACTCTCAAACTAGCCCAACTACGCCACAGGGATTTTGGACTGTTACGGCTCAGCTTGGCAATATCGATCCAAATTTTGATGCTGCTAAGCTAGCAATAGCAGCTGGTGCTAGCTTTGTCGGGCGCGAAACCATAATCAACCCGCTAAAACTAGAAAAACTTTTAGTAGAGGGCTTTAAGCATAAAGGTTATAGTTTATTTGATGTGTTTTCAAACTGCCATATAAATCTAGGACGCAAAAACAAAATGGGCGAAGCCACGCAAATGGTTAAATGGATAGATTCTCGCACCGTTAGCAAATCAAAATTTGAAAGCCTAAGCGATGAAGAGCGCATAGGACTTTTCCCAACTGGCGTGTTACATAAAGATGAAAGCCACATAGAATACACCGATGCATATGAAAAAGTGCGCCAAGCATGGCAAAATAAAACAAAGCTAAACTTTGAGGAGATTAAATGACACAGCTAAGATTTGTAGGCGTAGGCGGGCAGGGCGTAATACTAGCTGGCGAAATTCTCTCAGCTGCTAAAATTTCTGAGGGCGGATATGGCATAAAGGCATCCACATACACATCACAAGTGCGTGGTGGGCCAACTAAGGTGGATATTTTGCTTGATGATGAGCCGATTTCTTACCCTTATGCAAATGAGGGCGAGATAGATTTTATGCTAGCTACTGCGCAAAAAAGCTATGATGCTTTTAAAAGTGGCGTCAAAGAAGGCGGAGCCATTGTAATAGAGCCAAATCTAGTAAAGCCAAGCGGTGAAGATAAGAAAAAATGGCGCATTTATGATATACCGATAATTTCAATAGCAAAAGACGAAGTAGGCAATGTAATAACCCAAAGCGTAGTAGCTCTTGGCGTGGCTATGGAGTTTAGCAAGGTAATGGATATAGAAAAGGTGCGCGAGCGTATGCTTTCATCTGTGCCAGATAAGGTTAAAGAAGCAAATAATAAAGCTTATGATTTAGGCATAAAATATGCCAAAGAAGCAATGAAAAGCTAGGTTATTTGTGTGGTTTATTTAGCTAAATTTTAATTTAAAATTTGGCTAAATTACTATGGAATTTAAAATTTTAAAGCAAGTATATTTTTAGCGCGCATTTGTCGCGCTACCTTAGCCAAAAATATTAAATGCAAATGCCAAGATTATTTACATTTTAAAACCCAGCTCATTATATATAACGCAATTTGTTAAGAACGCAAAAGCAAAAAGCGGGCAATTTTTCCGCGCTTTTTATACTTAAATTGAAATTTTAATTATGTAAATTGCATTTAAAATTTAATAAAATATTTTAAAATTTTTAAAGCCATATTTGCTAGCTTTTTAAAAAGCCATTTACAGGCATTTTAAGCTTTTAGCCTTTTTTCTAGCTCAATTTTTGCTTGATTTGCTGGGATTTTTTCTTTTATTAGATTTTTGCGAGTGATGATTTCTACTTGCTCATTTTCTAGGCTTTTAGCAATTATTATGGCATTTGGAATGCCAATTAGCTCAAAATCGGCCATTTTCACGCCAAAGCGTTCATTTCTATCATCTAATAAAACCTCAAATCCAGCAATTTCAAGCTCGCTTTCAAGCTTGCTTGCAAAACTCATTTGCTTTTCATTTTTAACATCGCCTACTATTATATGCAAATCAAAAGGCGCACATTGTTTTTGCCAAATTATGCCGCGCTCATCGTGGTTTTGCTCTATCATCGCAGCGATTAATCTACTAACGCCTATGCCATAACAGCCCATCACAAAAGGCGTGGCTTTGCCATTTTCATCTAAAAAAGTAGCGTTCATAGCGCGCGAATATTTTTGACCAAGTTGAAAAATATGTCCTACCTCAATGCCTTTTTTAAGGCTTAAAATACCGCCATCTACGCTGATATCGCCGGCTTTTACCGCCACTAAATCCGCAAAACGCTCATCTTTAAAATTTGAAACCTTAAAGCCTACTATATGATAACCAAATTCATTTGCCCCGCAAATCATTTGGCTTTCATTTTTTAGTTCGTTGTCTATGTAAAAATCTATATTTTCTGGTAAATGCGCTGGCCCGCAGTATCCAGCCACAAGCCCAGCTTTTGCGATTTCATCAGCACTTGCATCTTCAAGCTCTAAGGCTTTTGCCGCATTTTGAGCCTTTATGTTTTGTAATTCATCATCGCCACGCACAAAAAATACAATTATTTTTGATCCGTTTTCAAA
This sequence comes from Candidatus Campylobacter infans, assembly GCA_009827235.1. Lineage (GTDB taxonomy): Bacteria > Campylobacterota > Campylobacteria > Campylobacterales > Campylobacteraceae > Campylobacter > Campylobacter infans. The sequence continues at coordinate 26,510 of SPMW01000021.1, forward strand.
AATCGCTTTTTTAATCACAGCCTTAATTGTGTAAAATGCATCCACATGGAAAAACTCAGCTACCTTTGCGATGGTATCACAATCTGGCGTTTTAAATTTACTCATAGCATTACTCTCAGGGCGCGGAGCATCGCTGGTGCGGGCTTGTCTAATTGCTGCTTCGACATTTGCGGCGTAATTTTGGCTTAGTAAAATATCATCTTCGCCACTATTTGCTAAAACCATAAATTCTTTGCTCCCGCTTCCGCCTATTGCGCCACTATCTGCATTAACGGCTACAAAGCTTAGCCCAAGGCGCGTAAATATCGCATTATAAGCGCGCTCCATATTAGCAAACTCGCGCTTTAAGTCCTTTTCATCTGCGTGAAAGCTATATGCATCTTTCATCACAAACTCACGCGCGCGCATAATGCCAAATCTAGGTCTTGCTTCGTCTCTAAATTTTGTGTTGATTTGGTATAAATTTAGAGGCAGTTGCTTATAGCTAGTTATGCGTCCGCGCACGATATCAACGATACTTTCTTCATTTGTTGGGCTAAAAACGAAGGCATTATT
>SPMW01000022.1 GCA_009827235.1 Candidatus Campylobacter infans
GTTTTTGAAATTTTAAAATTTAATGGCAGATTTGGGCTAATTAGCGCGAATTAAAGGCAAATTTTAAAATTTTAATCAGCTAATAATTTGGCATAAAATTTTAAAGCAAATTTTAATCAGCTAAGAATTCGCGCGAGCCAAAAGGCAAAGTTTAAAATTTATAAATTAATTATTTTTTATTATCATTAAAATTTGCTTGGTTAATTCTTGCATTGCTATATCCATAGCCTTTATTATTTCATCATTTGAGCTAGATTTTATGGGTGCGCTTTGGCTTAGTAGGATTGCTTTTTCATTTAGCCATAAAGTGGCTGTGATGGTGGCATTTTGGCTAGTAGCGTAAAACTCTAAAATTTTAACTAAAAGCGAGTTTTGGGCGAAATTTTGATTAAGATTTATATCGCAATCACTGCTTAAAGCTTTAATAAGCGTGTTTTCAAGCATTTGGGCTGGGCTTGTGGTAAATCTAGCATCATCTAGGCTAAAAAGCTCTAAGGACTTGGATTTTATTAATATATCGTTTGTTTGTAGGTTTTGGCTTGCGGTAACTGGGCGGAGTTTTAGGCTGATTTTTTGGCTTGTTTTGGGTGAAATTTTAAAATTTTCATCAAAATTAGCGCAATTTTTAGGCATAAAATCAAGCCCTAGCTCGTAATATTTGATTTCATGGACATTTTTTGCAAGGCAGGCGTTAAATAAAATCGCCATAAAAGCAAAGCTAAAAATTAAAAATAATTTTTTCATTTTTTATCCTTTTTTGGGCTGTTAAAGAAAAAGCCATATGGATCGCGCTCAAGCCTTATTAAGGCTTGGCTGATTTGTTTTAGCGTGGCTCTTAGCTGGGCGTTTGTAAGGGCTAGATCATCGCTAGTATCCATTAAAATGGCTTTATAATTAAACTCTCCGCGCTCTAAGCGGGCATTGAGCGTATTTGCTAGCGCATTAAAAGTGTGCGCGCTTTTTTGAATATCTGTGCTTAGGGCGTTTAGGTTATTTATGGTTTGGTTTAGTTCTAGGTTTTTTAGATTTGCGCTAAAATCTTTTGCGTTAATTAAAATTTCGCTTAAATTATCGGCGTTTTGCTTGCTAGCGATTTGATTTAAAAAGCCCCAAAGCCCGCTAGTATTACCATCGCCTAAAATTTCATTTATATGAGTTAGGGTTAAATCAAGCTTTTGGCTAATTGATAAAACATTGCTTTCAATTTGTGCAAGCCCTGCTTGTTTGATTTGGATTATGCGCTTTTTTTGGCTAAATGCAAGGCCATCTCCGCGACTAATATTTATAAATGAAACTCCGCTAATGCCTGCTGTTTCTACTTGTGCTAGGCTATTAGCACTAATTGGCAAGCCTTTTTGCATTAATATGGCAATTTCTACTTTTGCGCTACTTGCATCCAAAAAATACACATCTTTTATAATCCCAGCATTTACGCCCACAAAATACACCGCGCCACCTTTTTTAATTCCGCGCGGTAATTCATCGGTTTGAATGAAATATTCATCTGCGTAATCATTTTTGTAGCCATTCATAAACAAAATAAAAATAAGCGCGCCAAAAGAAAAAATTACAAAAATCAAGCCAGCAATAAAATAAGAGTTTTTGTTTTCCATAAAATTTGCCTTTAATTTTTACGCATTGAAAATAAATCGCCAAGGGGATTGTTTTCAAGCTGTTTTGCTCCGTTTAAATCGCCCTCATAAGCGATTTTATGCCCGTTTAAAATCAAAAATCTATCTAAGATATTAAAAATACTATCAATATCGTGCGTAACCATCACCACACTAAGTCCTAAACTATCTCTAAGCTCGCAAATAAGGCTATCAAGAGCGCGCGAACTAAGCGGATCAAGGCCTGAGTTTGGCTCGTCTAAAAATAGCACCTTCGGGCTAAGCACAAGTGCGCGCGCTAATGCTACGCGTTTTTTCATACCGCCACTAAGTTGTGATGGATAAAGAGTGGCACTTGTTTTATCAAGTCCTACTTTAAGTAGCCAAAGCTTTGCTATTTCGTCAATTTCGGCATTTTTGAGCTGGCTGTATTCTCTAAGCATTATGCCGATATTTTCAAGCACGGTCATAGAGCTAAAAAGCGCGCCAAATTGAAACATTACGCCCATTTGTAATTTAATGGCTTGGCGTTTATTTTGCGGTGTTTGCCATAGATTGATGCCATTAAAATAAATATCGCCAGTGGTTGGTTCGTTTAGATAAATCATCGTTTTAAGCAAGGTTGTCTTACCAGAGCCAGAGCCTCCCAAAAGTCCGTAAATTTCGCCATCATTTATGCTAAAACTTACCTTATCTTGCATTAGGCGCGAACCATAAGCGGTGCTGATATTTGTGGCTTTTATCATTACTATCCTAAAATTTTAAATATTTAATTGGGTAAAAATTACGCTAAATCCAGCATCTAGGGCGATTATCCAAAATATCGCATTTACTACGCTTTTTGTAGTTAGCGTGCCTACACTTTGCGTGCTTCCATCAACCTCAAAACCCCTAAAACAGCCTATTATCCCTATAACAGCCCCAAAAATAGGCGCTTTTACAAGCCCAATCCAAAAATGCCTAAGCTCTACATTTTCTCTAAATCTTTGTAAATAATCACTAAAAGATAAATCCATATACCACGCACACACTACCATCTGCCCGAAAATACTAACAATATCGGCAAAAAATATCACAAAAGGCAAGGCTAGCATAAGCGCAAAAATGCGTGGCAACACCACAAAACGAAAAATTTCAAAACCCATTGTTTGCATTGCGGGTAGTTCTTCTGTGATTTTCATAACGCCAATTTGGGCTGTAAAGCTTGAAGCACTGCGCCCAGCAACCACGATAGCCGCAATTAACGGGGCAATTTCGCGCAAGGTGATAATGCCCATTATATCAACAACAAAAATACTAGCCCCAAAACCACTAAGCATACTAGCACCTTGATAGGCTAAAACTATGCCTATTAAAAATGAGGTCAAGCACACAATAAAAATGGCTCTAACTCCGGCACTTGCGATAAAATTGCTTAGCTCTTTTAAGCGTAAATTAGATGGAGCCAAAAACATAAATAAAGAAAATAAAAATTGTCCTAAAAAGTTACAAATTCTAATAAATTGCTCTTGTAAATCAAAAAGATTTTTGCCGGTTTTTTCTATTAAATTTCGTTCTTTATGTAAGGGCAAGGCAAAGCTGGAATTTTTTACAAAATCAAAAATGCGCACTATTTTGTCGTTTTGGCCGGTAATCTTAGCCTTAGTAAAATAAGCATTAATCAAACAAGCCATAGCATAATCAATGCGCACAAGCTCGCTTATATCGATGTTTGTGATATTTTCTTTGGCAAGATTATGGAGCTTGGCAAGTTCGTTTTTATTGATTTTATAATCTAATTCGCCTTGTAAAAAAAGCGTGCTATTTTCTAGTTTAAAGCCCATTATTTTTACTTTTGGATTAAAATTTGCTCTATAAAATTTTAAATATTTAAAATTTTAATGGCAGAATAAAGCTTACATTATAGCTTAATAAGTTTAAAATTTTTATTTAAAATTTGCTTAAATAAGATTTTGCCAAATTAGCTTGTTTTTTAGTGCGTTGTTTGTGTATTTTAGCCAGGTGAGTTTTAGGATATAAAGTGTGGGATTAAGGCTTATGGCATAAGGATAGCGCACGAAATACGCGCGCGCACAAAGCTTTTGGCTGTTTTGATTTAGGCTTGATAGGGCAAAAAAATCAGCCCTTGCTTGAATGCCTTTAATGTATCCTATAATCTTAGTATCAAGTGCGATATTTAGGCAAATTTTAGGATTTTGTAAGGCGATTTGAATATGGGCGCTGCGAGGCGAGCTAGCAATTATTAAAGCGTTTAAATCCTCACAATATGCATAAAAGCAAGAGTTTGTGTGAGTGATGATGTTTTGAGCTAGATTTGGCGCGCAAAGCCCCGCATTTTTAAAAGCTAGCTCATCTAAATCCAAAAGCTTCGCATCACAAGAAACACAAAGGCTTAAAATGTGGCGTTTTTTAAGAAATTTTATGATTTGCTCATCGGGGCGATTTTGCATTGTTAAAGTTCGCTAAGCACTTTATTTGCGTGGCCTGCTGGCTTTACGCTTTTGTAAATTTTAATTATTTTGCCATTTTCGTCTATAATAAAAGTTGTGCGCGCCACGCCTAAATATTCTTTGCCGTAATTTTTTCGCACCTGCCACACTCCATAGGCCTTGCAAATTTCATGGCTTTCATCGCTTAATAAAATGTGCTTTAAGTTTTGTTTGTTTATAAAGCTTTCGTGGCTTTTTACGCTATCTGGGCTAATGCCGATAATTACGGCGTTTTTGCTGGCAAAATCATCATAATTTTGGCTAAATTCGCAAGCTTGCGTGCTACATCCTGGCGTGTTGTCTTTTGGATAAAAATAAAGCACTATTTTTTTGCCGGCAAAATCTTTAAGCGCGATATTTACGCCATCTTGATTTAGCGCGCTAAACTCTGGTGCAATATCACCACTTTTTAGTGTTACTTTTCGTAACAAATCTTCTTGGGTAAAGCTCATTTTTTTATCCTTTGTTTATAAATTTTAAAATTTTAATTTAGGAATTTTCTTTTTTTAATTTATCTAAGAACTCTTCTATATTGTATTTTGCGCGGTAGTTTTGGCTCATTAGATGAATGATTATATCGCCTAAATCAATCACGCTCCATTCATCGCTGCATTCACTGCCTAAAAACTGCTCTCCAAGGGGTTTTAGGCGCGTTGCTAGCTCATCGATTAGGCTTGCGGCGTGCTTGGCGTGTAAAGTGGTGGCGATGATTACAAACTTAGCGATATAATCGCGCCCACTCATATCGATAGCTTGGGCATCTTCTGCTTTTTTGTCTTCTAAAATTTTAATTATTTTATTGATTCTATCTTGCATTTTTAACCTTTTTGTATAAAATTTTTTAATCTCTTCGCGTAATAAAGGCGGTATTTTACTAAAATCTTTTTGATTTCTTATAAAAGTTGATGAAATTTTTTCATTTATTTTTAGGGTTTTGTATTGCGGATTTATGATTATATCATCTCTTAAAGCTACTACAAACTCGCAAAGTTCGCATAAGTGATTATAATCGTGCCATTTTGTTAGATTTGCTAGATTATCAGCGCCGATGATTAGATAAATTTTATCTGGCTTGTATAAATTTTTAAAATATTTAACGCTTTGTATGCTAGCTACTGGGCGGTTTTGGGCTATTTCATAATCGCTAATTTTAATTTTTTCTAGCTTGCCAAAAAGCATTTGGCACCATTTTAGGCGCAGTTTTGCGCTAGCAAAAACGCTAGTTTTAAAAGGATTTAAAAAAGCTGGTGTGATTATTAAAAGATCGATATTAAGCGTGGCTAGGGCGTTTTTTGCGATGGCTAGGTGCGCTTTGTGTGGCGGATCAAAACTCCCGCCAAAAATTGCGATATTCAATGTTTTTTAATCCTATTTTTAGTAAAATCCGCGCCATTATACCCAAAAACAAGGATAAATCATGGCTATAAAAATTGCAATAAACGGCTTTGGGCGAATAGGGCGCTGTGCTAGTAGAATCGTGCTAAATGACCCAAATTACGAACTTTGTATTATAAACGATACTGGCGAGCGCAAAATGACGCGCTATTTGCTTAAATATGATTCAGTTCATGGCGAGTTTAATCAAGAAGTAGATATTATAGATGATGATTATATCAGCATTGGCGGTAAAAAGATCCGCGTTTATAGCACGCGCGAGATTAGTGATATGGATTTAAGCGGGATTGATGTAGTGCTTGAATGCACGGGCAAATTTTTAACCACGCAAAAATGCGAGGCCTACTTAAAACAAGGCGCAAAAAAGGTAATAATGAGCGCACCAGCAAAAGACGATACGCCAACATTTGTGCTTGGCGTAAATCATCAAAAATATAATGGCGAAGCGATTATTTCTAATGCGAGTTGTACCACAAACTGCCTAGGGCCAGTAGCGCGCGTGCTTGATGATAATTTTGGCATACAAAAAGGGCTGATGACTACAATTCATGCTTATACAAATGGACAAAGCTTAGTTGATGTTAAATGCCGTGATTTAAGAAGAAGTCGCGCGGCTGCGCAAAACATTATCCCCACAAGCACAGGCGCGGCAAAAGCGATGAAGCTTGTAATGCCAAACTTAGATGGTAAATTACACGGCCAAAGCGTGCGCGTGCCAGTAGCAAATGTATCTATGGTGGATTTAACGGCGGTTTTAAATAAAAGCACAAGCAAAGATGAATTAACCCAAGTTTTTATAAACGCGGCAAGCACAAGCTTAAAAGGCATTATGCTTGTGGATTTTGATGAGCGTGTAAGCTCTGATTTTTACACCTGCGCTTATTCTAGCATTGTAGCAGCGGATTTGTTACAAGTAATTTGTGGGGATATGGTAAAGATTATGGCGTGGTATGATAATGAATGGGGATATTCGGCTAGATTAGTTGAGATGGCAGGATTTATAAACTCTTAATTTTCGTAATTTTGCGCTTTTGCTAAGCCAAGTAAAAGCGCAATTAAAATTTTAAAATACTTGAAATTTTAAAATACTTTTAATGTAATAGATTTAGCTAAAAGGATAAAACTAATGAGTGAAATAATCTCCCTTAAAGATTTAGAATTTAAACAAGGTAGCAAGGTTTTAGTGCGTTGCGATTTTAATACGCCTATGGATGAGTTTTGTAATATCACAGATGATAGGCGTATCGCAAGCGCAATCCCTACGATAAAATATTTATTAGATCAAGGATGTGGGATTATTTTATGCACGCATCTTGGCAGACCAAAAGGCTGGGATGATAAATTAAGCCTAGCGCCCATCGCAAAGCGAATGACACGCTTGCTTGAAAAGCACGAATGTGGCGATGTGGAGCTATGCGCTGATGTGATAGGCGCTGATGCTAAAAGGCGCGCAAGCGAGCTAAAAGCGGGCGAGATTATAATGCTTGAAAATATCCGTTTTGAAAAAGGCGAAACAAAAGATGATGAAAACTTAGCAAAAGAGCTTGCTAGTTTGGCGGATTTTTTTGTAAATGATGCTTTTGGCGTGTGCCACAGGGCGCACGCTAGCGTTCATGCGATTACGAAATTTTTTGATGAAGAGCATAGGGCGGCTGGGTTTTTGCTGATTAAAGAGATTGAATTTGGTCAAAATTTAATCCGCCGTCCTAGCAGGCCTTTTGTAGCTGTAACTGGTGGCTCAAAGGTTAGCGGCAAGCTCCAAGCCCTAACTAATCTTTTGCCACGCATTGATAAATTAATAATTGGTGGCGGTATGGCTTTTACTTTTTTAAAGGCCTTGGGCGAAGATATTGGTAATTCGTTGCTTGAAGAAGAGCTAATTGAAGAGGCTGCAAATATTTTAATAAAAGGCAAGGAATTGGGCGTAAAAATTTATTTGCCAGTTGATGTGGTAGCAGCGCAAACTTACAGCGCTGATAGTGCTGTAAAATATGTGCCAGTTCAAGAAATACCATCTGGATGGATGGGGCTTGATATTGGTCCTGCGAGTGTGAAATTATTTAAAGAAGCAATTGCTGATGCGCAAACGATTTGGTGGAATGGGCCTATGGGCGTTTTTGAAATGGATAAGTTTAGTAAAGGTAGCATAAAAATGAGCCATGCTATTGCTGAGAGTTTTGCAACTACGGTTGTAGGCGGTGGCGATACAGCCGATGTGGTTGAGCGCGCTGGCGATAGCGATGAGATGACCTTTGTAAGCACTGGCGGTGGCGCAAGTTTAGAGCTAATTGAAGGCAAAGAACTCCCAGGCGTGCGCGTGCTGTTAAAGAAGGAATTTTAATGCCTGAAAAATTAAGATATGCAAATGGCGGATTTATGAAAAAAAAATCAAAAAATTTTGCAAACAAGGGATTTGCAATATGAATTTAAATGATTTGCTTAAAAAATTGATTAAGGGAAAGTATAACGAGCTTGCCAAATTCAAAGAAAATGGAATTTTTGAGAAAATTAACGAGTTTTAAGGCAATGCTGTTGGGCAAATTGGCAAAAATTTGCCATCTCAAAACGCGCAAATTTTAAGCTTACTTTACAAGATTTAGAGCCGATTGAAAATTTTGAAAATAGATTAAAAGAAGTGTTTAAAATTTAAGGATAAAGGATTTTAATGATAATTGCTGGGAATTTAAAATGTAATCACACAAGGGCGAGTTTTCAAAACTACGCGATGGCGTTAAATGATGGATTAAAGGATATTTGCCATAATTTTACTCTTTTGGATAATATTCAAAATTTTAATTCAAACAAGGCAAATTTTAATTCAATAATTGTTTTTCCGCCAAGTGTTGCTTTTGTAGAGGCTAGTGCTTGTAAGTATTTTAGCCAGGGCGCACAAAATTTTTATCCTTGCGATAGTGGTTCTTTTACTGGTGAAGTAGGCACAAATATGCTTGATGAGTTTGGCGTAAATATCGTTTTGATCGGCCATAGCGAGAGGCGCGGGCTTTGTGAAAATGACGAGCTGATTAAGGCAAAGTTTAATTTTGCTAAGCAAAAGGGCTATAAGATTATTTTTTGCGTTGGCGAGGACGATATAACTTATATGAATGCGAGTGCTAAGGAATTTTTAAGCGATGAGCTTAGCGGGATTGATTTAAATTATGAAAAGCTTATAATCGCCTATGAGCCGATATTTGCCATAGGCACAGGCGTTAGTGCTAAAACCCAATACATAGCTGAAATTTTAGAATATTTGCGAAGTTTAAGCAATGCGCCATTGCTTTATGGCGGGAGCGTAAATTGCCAAAATATAAATGAAATTTCATCTTTAAAGCATTGTGATGGCGTGCTTGTTGGCTCAGCTAGCTGGGATGTGCAAAATTTCATAAACTTAATAAACATAGCAATAAAGGATCAAAAATGATAATGCAAGGCAAAAAGGGCTTAATTGTAGGCGTGGCAAATAAAATGAGCATAGCTTATGGCATTGCCGCAGCGTGTAAAAATCAAGGCGCAGATATGGCATTTACTTTTTTAAATGATGCAATTAAAAAGCGCGTAGAGCCAATCGCAAATGAGCTTGGCAGCGATAAAATTTATGAATTAGATGTAAATAATGATGAGCATTTAAACGCGCTAGCACCACAAATTGAGCGTGATTTTGGAAAGATTGATTTTGTGCTTCATGCTGTGGCTTTTGCTCCAAAACAAGCCTTAGAAAATGATTTTATAAATACCACAAAAGATGCTTTTAATGTGGCTATGGAAACTAGCGTGTATTCGCTAGTATCGCTTACGCGCGCGGTGCTGCCAACGCTTAATCAAAATGCGAGCATTCTTACTCTTTCATATCTTGGCGGGGCAAAATATGTGCCTCATTATAATGTAATGGGTGTTGCAAAAGCAGCACTTGAAAGCTGTGTTAGGTATTTAGCAAGGGATCTTGGCGCAAGCGGTGTGCGCGTAAATGCCATTAGTGCTGGCCCTATTAAAACGCTAGCAGCTAGTGGGATAGGGGATTTTAAGATGATTTTGCGCTATAATGAAATAAATGCCCCGCTAAAACGCAATATGAGCATTGAAGATATCGGCAAAAGCGGGGCGTATTTGCTAAGCGATTTGGCTAGTGGGGTTACGGGTGAGATCCATTATGTAGATGGCGGATATAATATTTTAGGAATGGCTGATGTTGGCCTTGATGATGATGGCAAAACAGCGTTATTATGGGATTTACAAAAGTAAATTTTAAAATTTGGCCTAAAAGTGCTAATTTAAATTAATAAGATTTTAGCTAGTTAATTTAAGTGTAAAATTTTAAGAAAAGCTAAGATTAAGTTTTACTTAGCTATCATTCGCGCCTTATTTGGCGACATAGCCAAGTGGCTAAGGCATGGGATTGCAAATCCTTGATCCCCAGTTCGAATCTGGGTGTCGCCTCCAAGTCGGGAGATGGCTGAGTGGTCGAAAGCGGCGGTCTTGAAAACCGTTGAGGTGAGAGCCTCCGGGGGTTCGAATCCCTCTCTCCCGGCCACTACTTACTTACACATAATCTGCTAGGATTTTTATGGATTTTTTATTCACGGGTTACCGCGATCCTATTTTTGGGTTAATTATTTTAATAACTGCTGTTTTGTTGATTATCGTTTTAAGCTATTTTTGGGGTATTTTGCTTAGTAAAAATAAGCAAAAAATCATTGATAAATTTTTACAAAAATTTGAGCGCGAGAGCGATGATACTAGCGCGATTTTTAACGCTCTTAGCACGCTAAAAAGCCATGATTTAATAAAAGTAGGCGATGCCTTAGCTAAAAATGGCGACTGGGATAATGCTGTTTTGATGTATTTACAAGCTTTAAAAAAAGAAGCAAATTTAAGAGAAAATTTGCTTAAAAAGTTAGGCTTAGCTTATATTAAAACCGGATTTTTTGAGCGCGCAAAAGATGCTTATATGCAGCTTTTAGCCACTTCGCCAAGAGATGAACAGGCCTTAAAGGATTTGATTTTTATTCAAGAAAAATTAAGGGATTTTAAGGCTTGCTTTGAGTGTTGTGATGTGCTTTATGCCCAAGGTATCGATGTAAGCGAGCTTAGAGCGTATTTGCAAGGCTTACAAATCACATATGAAAGCATAAGCCTTACCCAAAAAATCGAGCTTTTAAGCCAGATAAAACCTCGCACACCTTTTATTAAACGCTTGATTTTAGAGCTCAAAATTACTGGATTTTTGGGCGTTAATGAAGAGGATTTGCCACCACTTGAAATTTGTATTGATTTGCTTGATGAAAAAATGCTTTTTTCAATTCAAAATGATGAAAGCCAAAATGCCTTTTTAATCGAGCTTTTAAAGCTTGCCAAGGGGCAAAATATTAGCGCAAAACTCGCCTTTGATTATGAATGTAAAAATTGCGCTTTAAGCTATCCTGTGTTTTTTAACCGCTGTCCAAACTGCATGCAAGCAAATAGCGTGATGATAAAAGCTAAAATAATTCAAGGCAAAAAAGCTAATGAATAGGCTAAAAAAAGTGGAATTATTTTGCGATGGTAGCTGTTTAAAAAACCCAGGCGATGGCGGCTGGGCGTATATTTTGCGCTATAACGGCAGGCAAAAAATCGCTAGTGGAGCTAAGGCAAATACTACAAACAACCAAATGGAGCTTCAAGCAGGCATTAACGGGCTAAAAGCCTTGCGCGAGCCTTGCGCTGTGGTGCTTTACACCGATAGCTCTTATGTGGTAAAGGGCATAAATGAATGGCTAGAAGTTTGGCTTAAAAACGGCTTTAAAACAGCTAACAAGCAAAAGGTCAAAAATGCTGATCTTTGGCTTGAATTATTAGAGCAATTAAAGCGCCACGAGGTAACAGCCATTTGGATTAAAGGGCACGCCGGCCACGAAGAAAACGAGCTTTGCGATAAATTAGCAAAAGAAGCAGCCACTAGCTTGGCTTGTAAAATTTCTTAATTTTTAATGTTATTTAAAATTTTATTTTTAAAATTTGCTTGATTTTTTAGATTTATTTTGCTTGAAATTTTAAATTATTTTGGCTAAAAATTAGCCACTGCTTGGCTAGGATTTGGCTAAAAACTTAGCCTTTTTGTTTTAAAATTTTAAAATTTATTTTTAAAATTTACTGCTTAAATTTTTTAAAATTTGCTTTTATTTAAATACTTATTTTATTTGTAATAAGGCTAGATTGCGCGTTGATTTGGCGCGCTTTTTAGCTCAAAGCAAAATGCTATCAAGCACCATTTTTGGCGTTATTTGCTCCATGCAATTGTGGTGTTTTAGTGGGCAAGTTCTTCGCATACAAGGCTGGCAGGGTAGATTTAATTTAATGATTTTTGCGCGCTCGTTGCCAAAGGGGGCGGTTTCGTCTGCTTTTGTGGGGCCAAAAATCGCTATCATCGGCACTTTAAAAGCGGCTGCTATATGCATAGGCCCGCTGTCGTTTGTGATGAACAAATCAAGTGCTGCGATATTTTCGCACAGCTCTTTAATGCTTGTTTTGCCACATAAATTTGTAAATTTTATTTTATTTTCATTTAAAATTTGCGCGATTTGCTCTGCTATTTGTGTTTCGTTTTTCGCGCCAAAGATGAATATATCATAATCTTTTGCTAGTTCTAGCGCGACTTTGGCAAAATTATGCGCTCCCCAGCGTTTAGCATCGCCATAACTTGCGCCAGGATTTAGGCCAAGGCGTTTTTTTTGGCCTTTATTTAGCGGGGTAAAATGTAGTTTTGGGGCGTTGTTTAGTGGCTTTAAGTTTAGGGCGGAATTGAGAAATTTTAAATATTTTAGCACCTGGTGAGTGGCGTTTATCGTTGGTTTAAAAATCGCCTTTTTGTCCGCTTTTATCGCATTTAGCAAGACTTTGCTGGCAAGATGCGTTCTAAAACTAAGTGCCACATCAAAATGACCTAAATTTTTAGCGATTTTTCTAAGATATAAAAGGCGATAAAATGGCTTAAATAATGAAATTTTAGGCGTTTGCTCTTTGCTTTTATCGATTAAAATTTGCTCGCAATTTGGGCTAGATTTAAACAATTCGCAGCTTACAAAACTGCCAAAAAATACGATTTTTAAAGGTGATGAGTTAAAATTTTGAACTAAGTTTTCTATGCTAGCACTTGCCATCACGCTATCGCCTAGCCACGATGGCAATTCAATAAACACACGCATTTATCGCCTTTAAAGTAAGTTTTGCGTTTTTTGTGATACTAAAATTTTGTGCTATTTTTGCATTTTGGCTTTGTGTGCTTTTTAAAAGTGCTTGATTGTTTAGTAATTTATCTATCAAAATAGCGCATTTTTCATCATTTGGGGCATTTAGCACAAAGTTTGGATCTAAAATTTCGCTTGCGCCGTTTTGTGCTGTTGTGATGACGGCATTTTCATAGCTCATAGCCTCTAAAATCACATTAGAAAATGGTTCATAATGCGTTGGTAGCACAAATAAATCGCTAGCTTCGTAAAAAGTATTCACATCTTTTCTTTGTCCTGTGAAAATTGCATTTACTTTTAGCTTTTTGGCTAAATTTTTGTATTTTTGGCTGTTTTTATCTTTGCCTACGATTATTGCGACATATTCGCTTTTTAGCTTGCTTAGAGCTAGTAAAAACTCAGCTAAACCTTTGCGCTTAAAGCCTGAGCCTACAAATAAAATCACATTTTTATCAAAGGTTATGTGAAATTCTTTTTCTAAGCTAAGTTTTGCCGTAGTTTTATTTATGTTTTGGGGTAAATTTATGCCATTATAAATAGTGATAATTTTACTCTCATCAATGCCGTAAAACTCGGTTATTTCGCGTTTTATCATATTTGAGTTAGTAATTATTAGCCTTGCAAAATTAAAGCAATGTTTTTCAAGGTAAGGATAAACAAAATTTAATGGATTTAAAAACCAAAATGGCTTTAAAGTGCGGTATTTTCTATGCACGCCATCACCTGCTCTATAAATCTCAGCGCAAGTAACGCGCTCTAAGCTAAAATAAAGCTCATCACTGGCTTTTGTTTTTTTGGCAAAAGCATTAAATAACAATGCTTTAAGCCATGATGGATAAATAAAATTTGGTAAAAATTTTGCCTTTTTAAATGAACGGATTGTTGAGTTGATCCCAGCGCTTTCAAGCTCGTTTTTTAGGCGCAAAAGGTAATTTTGAGCGCCACCTATGGCATTTGGATTTAGCCTTAAAAATACTATGTTTTTTTTGATGTCTGCCACAAGTTGCCTTAATTTTTGCTTATTGTATCATAAATGCCTAGTTTTAGCACCTTTTAATTAAAATTTGCCTAAAATTCGCGCTTTTAAATTATAAAATTTTTAGGTTTGTGATGAAAATTTTGCTTATTAGAAATGATAATATTGGCGATTTGATTTGTACCACGCCAGCAATCCAAGCCCTAGCCAAAAAATATGGCGCAGAAAATATCGATATAGTGGTAAATAGCTATAATTTTTGCGCTATTAGAAATAATCCTTTTGTTAATGAAATTTTTTCTTACACAAAGCCAAAACATAAAAAAAATCTACTTGCTAAATTAAAGGCTGGATTTTCAAAACTTAGAGTGCTTTTTTTAATTTTCATTCGCAAATACGATGTGGCGGTGATTTTGCGCTCGTCTTATTCGCCTTGGGCTGAGATTTTTGCAAAAACTGCTAGGCCAAAGCAAATAATTGGCGTAGCCCCAAATAATCAAAAAAGCTCCATCACGCACCCTATTATCATCGCGCCATTTACGCATGAGGTTATGGCTTGCTTTTTGTGTTTAGAGCCTCTTGGCATTACTTACAATGATGAAAGCACACTATATTCGCCATTAAACCCAAATCAAAAGTATCAAAATTTTGTGTTTTTTCACATTAGTTCAAGAGTGCGTGAAAATCAAATTGATAAAGATAAAATTCTATCCATCATAGAGCTTTTAAAAGCAAATTTTAAAGATATCGTAATAACGGCTCAAGATCAGCATTTAAGCGAGCAAATCGCAACACTTAGCAAGGTTGAGCATTTAAATACTAAAAGCCTAGATGAACTGGCTAATTATTTGTGTTTAGCAAAATTAGTAATCACGCTTGATGGCGGGATAACGCATCTTGCGCCTGCACTTAAAGTGCCGATAATTGCGTTATTTGGGCGCACTAATTTAGCTTGTTGGCGACCTTGGGGAAAGTGTTGTATAGCCTTACAAGATGAAAGCAAATTAGCACAAAATATCAGCCTAGAATCCATACAAAACGCGCTAGAAAAGGCAAAAAATGAGTTTTGTAAATAAAAAAAATTTTTCTCAAATTTTATATATTTTAAGCTTTTTTTTGCTTAGCGTTTTTGTGTTTTTAGAGCATATTGATTGGTTGCGCGGGCTTAAAAATGCTAGCCTTTATTTAGCTTTATTTTTGGCTTTGCTTTATGCTTTTTTAAATTTTAAAATTTCGCTAAATAATATTTTTGAAAATTACAAAACAGCCAAAGTTGGCTTGATACTTGCGAGTGCCTTTATAGCGTGCGTTTTTGTGGTTTCAAGTTTTGCTTATGATGAAAATTATCCCTCGCTTTTTAGAGCGTTTAGGCATTTTGGCAGGGCAATTGCGTTTTTGCTTGTGATTTTAGTGCTTTTTAATGGGGATAAAAGAGTGATTTTATGGCTATTTTATAGCTTTTTATGCGCTTTTGTTATTGGCGGGGGCGATGATTTTTATTCTTTAATTAGCTCTTTTGAAAATTTAAGCGCAAATAACTACTTACAAGCTGTTTTGGTGAGTCGTTCTTATGCGGATTTTGTGGATAGATTTTTGCCTTTTGGGCTTTGTGCTTTATTATTGCTTAAAAGCACGCGTTTAAGGGTATTTGTGGCGATTGTTGGTGTGATTTTGCCTTTATTTTTGGATCTTTTTACTGGTTCGCGCGGCTCGTGGCTAGCTTGTGCGTTTAGTTTGATAATTTTTCTTAGTTTAACGCAAAATGCGCAAATAAAGGCATTTATAAAAGCTCATTTAAAGCTTTTTATTGTTTGTTTGCTGTGCTTTTTTGTGGCTTTTGGCGCGCTTGTTTGGCATTCGACTGTTTTAAAATTTAAGCTCACACAAGGCTTTGATAGCTCTGGGCGCACGCTTATTATAAAAGAGCGATTTAATGCAATTTTAGCTACTAATGGCTTGATTTTTGGCTTAGGATATGGCAAAGAACAATACGATAGCGCGCTAATAAATGCTGATAAATTGGGGCTAAAAACTGCTAAAAAATATGGCACGATAGATAATGGGCGTCAAAATTACTGGAATGATGAGCCGTTTTTTTTGGGCTATTTGTATTATTATGGCGTCTTTGGTGCGCTTTGTATTTTTGGGCTTTTTGTTTGCGTGCTAATGCTTAGTTTTAAGGGCTTTTACCGCACGAAAAATCCACTGCTTTTAGCGGTGTTTTTGTCGGTTTTGGCGTATTTTGGCGTGCGCGGATTGTTTGAGTGTTATAATTTGCGGGTGCTTTATTTGTTTTATTTATTAGGATTTTTGATTATGATTTTAAGGGCAAAAGATGAAAAATGTGCTAATTGTTAGCCACGGAGCAGCACTTGGTGGGAGCCCAATTTCTGCGTTAAATATAGCAAGATTTATTGATAAAACGCGTTTTAGGCCTGTTTTTTTATTTGGCGAAGATGAGCAAGTAGCACAAATGGCTAAAAATGAAGGTTTTAGCGTGTATATCGCAAAAAAAAGCGGATTTTTAGGGCTTGGACTTAGCCTTAAAACGCTTAAAATCATAAAAGATGAAAAAATCGATATAGTTCATTTAAATACGCTTACTTCATACTATAAATATCCAGCCTTTGCTGCAAAAATCGCCAAAAAGCCTATATTGTGGTTTGTGCGTGAAGATCCTACTAAAAAGCGCTGCTTGCGATTAATGCGCTATTTAAATGCCCTTGCTACAAAAATAATTACCGTCTCATACGATAGCGCAAAAAATATGAGTTTAGTTAATCCAAATAAACTAAAAACTATACGAAATGGCATAGATTTAAGCGCGTATAATGCTAATTTAGATCCTAAGCAATGCTTAAAAGAGCTAGGGCTTGATGAGAATGAATATATCAGCACCATAGCAAGCCTAGAAGAGCGCAAGGGGATTTTAGAGCTAATCCAAGCTTATGCTAAAATCGCGCCAAAATATCAAAACACGCGCCTTTTAATAGTGGGCAAAGATAGAAGCAAAAAGCAAGAATATCTAGCCAAAATGCAAGATTTAATACAAAATTTAGCCCTAAATGAGCGCGTAATAATCTATGGCGAATCCAAAAAAATTAAGCAAATAATGCGCATAAGCACGCTTTTTGTGCTGTATTCGGCTTGGGAGGGGCTATCTAGGGTTTTGCTTGAAGCGATGGCTTGTGCTAAGGCTATTGTGGCATCAAATGCTGGTGGCAATGCTGAACAAGTAAAAGATGGATATAATGGATTTTGCGTGAAATTTGGCGATATAAATGGCCTTGCTAGCGCGCTAGATAAGGCTTTAAGCGATAAAGCAAGAATTAGGCAGTTTCAAATAAACTCGCGCTTGTTATGTGAGAGTGAGTTTGATATAAAACGCACCACGCAAGAAATTCAAAACCTATACGAAAGCGCGCTAAAAAATGATGCGTAAATTTTAATTTGAGCTTTGCTGGCGTTTAAAAATGTAGTATTTTTGGGCGTTGATTAAAATTTCATCACTAAGGACAAAGCCATTTTTTTCAAAGATTATTTTGGACGCAAGATTGTTGATTTTGATATAAGCAAGCAAGGATTTTGTGGCGTTTTGCTCGCAAATGTTTTTTAGCAAATAATAACCTAGCTTTTTGGCGCGAAAATGCTCTAAAATATTTATGCTAACAAGCCATAAATTATCTTCTTGTCTATCTATTCGCGCACAGCCAGCAAAGATTGTATCAACTTCTAAAACATAAAAAATCGTATCTTTTGAGCTGATTTTATCCTTAAACCAACGCTCATGCTCATCGTATTTGATTTTTGAGGTATTGATTGAGTTTGCTCTTACTATATCATCATTTGCTAGCATAAAAACATCTTTTATATCATTTATGTTAGCAAGGCGAATGTTTAGGTTCATTGTTTTTCTTTAAAATTTTAAAATTTCGCTAGAAATTTTAGCGAAATTTTAAAAGTAAGGTTTTAAATTTTAATAGCAAAATTTTAAAGAATATATTTTGCTAAATCTTGATTTTGGGCTATGCTTTCAAGCTTGCTTTCTACTAATTGGGCGGTGATTTGGACGCTTTTAAAGCTGTATTCATCGCTAGCAAAACTAATATCTTCAAGCACTCTTTCTAAAATTGTATGCAAACGCCTAGCGCCGATATCTTCGATTTTTTCGTTTGCGTTATGCGTGATTTGGGCGATTTTACGCAAGGCATCTTCGCTAAAATCTAGCTCTATGTTTTCGGTTTTTAATAAGGCTTTGTATTGTGCGATTAGCGAATTTTTAGGCTTGGTTAAAATTTCATAAAGGGTGTTTTCATCTAGGCTATCAAGATTTACGCGCAGTGGGAAACGGCCTTGAAGCTCGGGGATTAAATCACTTGGCTTGCTAATATGAAAAGCCCCGGCTGCAATAAATAAAATATGATCGGTTTTAAGCGCGCCAAGGCTAGTGCTAACCGTGCAGCCCTCAACAATAGGCAGTAAATCGCGCTGAACGCCTTCTTTGCTAGGGTCTTGTCTGCTTGAATTTGAGTTTGAAACAGCGATTTTATCAATTTCATCGATAAAAATTATGCCCTCATCTTGTGCGCGTTTTAAAGCCTGGCTTTTTAGGCTCTCCATGTCTAAAATTTTATCGCTGGCTTCGTTTTTAAGCGCATCTTTGGCGTCTTTTACTTTAAGCTCTTTTTTTACTTTTTTGCTGCCTATGCCTATTACTTTAATAAAACTTTCTTGCATTTGGCTCATTTCAGGCGGTAGGTTGTTATTAGCCTCAAAGGTGGATTGATCTATTTCAAGCGTTACGCTAAGCTCGTCAAGCTCGCCATTTTGGAGTCTTTGGCGCATTTTGGCATAACTTTGCTCATAATCGTTTATTTTTTCATCGCTTGCGCCTTTTGGTAATGGTGGCAAGAGCTTTTCAAGGATTTTTTTCTCTATGTAGTCGTTGATTTTATCGGCGTTTTTTTCGCGTTCTTCTTGTTTTAGCAAGTTTAGGCTAGCTGTGGCTAAATCGCGCACCATACTTTCTACATCGCGCCCGACAAAGCCCACTTCTGTATATTTGCTAGCTTCTACTTTAACAAAAGGCAAGCCAAACATCTTAGAAAGACGGCGCGCTATTTCTGTTTTGCCCACGCCTGTTGAGCCTATCATTAAGATGTTTTTTGGGATTATGTCATCTTGCATATCGCGGCTTAGTTGCATTCTGCGCCATCTATTGCGTAAGGCTACGGCTATTACGCGTTTTGCTTCGTTTTGGCCTATTACATAATCATCTAAAAATTTTACTATTTGTTTAGGTTGTTTATTCATTTTTCATCCCATAAAGCAAAGGTTTTAATATTATTATTTGTGTAAATACAAATATCGCCAGCGATATTTAGGGCTTGTTTTACTAGTTCTTCTTCGTTGATATTTAGCTTATCATAATGAGCGTGTAATGCTCTTGCAGCACTTAGGGCGTAGTTGCCGCCACTACCTATGGCTGCTATTACGCCATCTTGTGGTTCTACTACATCGCCGGTGCCAGTTAGTATAAAAATATGCTCTCTATTAAGCACTAACATCATAGCTTCAAGCTTGCGCAAATATTTATCTTTGCGCCACTCTTTGCTAAAATCCACGGCCGCACGCATCAAATCGCCCTTGCTACTTTCTAAAATTCTCTCAAACATATCAAATAAATTAAACGCATCAGCCGTGCTGCCAGCAAATCCAGCTAGTATCTTGCCGTCATTAAGCTTGCGAATTTTAGTGGCATTGCCTTTTAAAATCGTTGCGCCAAAACTTACTTGCCCATCACCGCCAATAACTGAGCCATGTTTGCCTTTATAAGCTAAGATTGTGGTTGCGTGAAACATTATTCGCCTTTAATTTCTAGCTTGAATTTTGCATTTATGCCGTGTTTTAATTTTGCGGTTATTTCATAAATTCCTGGCGTTTTTATATGCTCGAACTCAAGGCATTTTTTATCAAGTTCTAAGCCTTTTTGAGTTTTTAGGGCGTTTGAAATTTCATCTTTTGTGATTGAGCCAAAAAGCGCGCCATTTGCGCCTATTTTAACTATTAAATTTATTTGGATTTTTTCTAGTTCGCTTGCGAATTTTTGTGTTTGGCTTAATTCATAAGCTTGTAATTCTGCCATTTTAACTTTATTGGCTTCAAATTGTTTAAGCACCGCATTTGTCGCTATTTGAGCAAAACCTTTGGCTATTAAAAAGTTATTGCCATACCCATCTTTTACATCTTTTACTTCCCCAGCCTTACCTAAGCCTTTTACATCTTTGATTAGTAAAACCTTCATAATGCCTCCTTAAAATAAAGCCAAAATTGTAGCCATTTAGTCTTAATATTAACAAAAAAAATATAAAATGCGCGCTTAAATTTTAATCTAACAAGGGGAGAAAATGCCTTTTAGGAATGTTTTACAAGCCATTGATGATATAAAAAACGGCAAAATGGTAGTAATGATAGATGATGAAAATAGAGAAAATGAAGGCGATATAGTGTGCGCGGCGGCTTTTTGTGATAGCCAAAAGGTAAATTTTATGATAACTCACGCAAAAGGCGTGCTTTGCGCTCCACTTACTTCGCGTTTGGCTAAAAAATTTGAGCTTGAACCAATGGTTAGGGCAAATACCAGCCAGCACGAAACCGCCTTTACAATTAGCATTGACGCAAAAAACGCAAAAACTGGTGTAAGCGCTGATGAAAGAAATATGACAATTAAAATGCTAGTAAATCCAGCTACAAAAGCTAGCGATTTTGTGCGACCTGGACATATTTTTCCTTTAATTGCAAAAAGTGGCGGAGTTTTAGAGCGCACAGGGCATACAGAAGGTAGCGTGGATTTATGCCATTTAGCAGGGCTTGCGCCTGTGGCTGTGATTTGTGAGATAGTTAAAGATGATGGCTCAATGGCAAGAAAGCCTGATTTAGAAATATTTTGTAAAGAACACGGCTTAAATATGATAAGCGTTCGCGAAATCATCGAATACCGTCTTCACCATGAAAGCCTAATAAGCCTAAATAAGCCCAAAAAATCATCACTTGCTGGCTTTAAAGCCCTTAGTTATGAAATAAGCGATCATACAAATGCCAAGCATTATGCCTTTGTTTTTGGCCAGCTTAGCCAAAATAAAAGCGTGAATGTAAAATTTCACCGCATTGGCGATGATTTGAGCTTATTAAAGAGTGTAAAATTTAAAGAACTTATGGAGGATTTAAAAATTTTAAATGACGAGGGTGGCGTGGCTGTGTTTTTGTCGCCACAAGCTGATGAAAGCACTAAAAGTTATGGCATAGGCGCGCAAATTTTATTAGCGTTTAAGCTAAAAAATATCACCTTATTAAGCAAAAATAAAAATAGAGAATTTGCCGCACTTTCAGGCTTTGGCTTGAATATAACGGCGTTTAAATAAGGCGCTTTAAGTTTTGGATAATTTTGCCTTGCTAGATTAAAATTTGTTATAATTGCGAATGCTTTTTGGAAAAATAGATTATTTAAACTTACTACCTTTTCACATTTTCTTAAAATCTATGAGCGCGCAAAGTGCCTTTAAAATGGCTAGCGCGCGCAAAACTGGCACACCCAGTAAGCTTTGTGCTGATTTAAAGGCAAGGCGGGTCGATGCTGCTGTCATTTCAAGCATACAAGCGCGAAAATACCGCACTTTAAATATGGGAATTTGCGCTAAAAACGAAGTTTTATCTGTGCTAGTTCGCAAAAATAGCCCTCACAAGCTTGACCCTGCTAGCCATAGCTCAAATATGCTTGCGCGCATTTTAGGGCTTGATGGCGAGGTTATTATAGGCGATAAAGCCTTGCAGGCTTATTTAAAAGAGGGTAAGGATAATTTTTATGATATGGCCGAGCTTTGGCATAAAAAAACTAATTTGCCCTTTGTTTTTGGGCATTTTGCTTATGTTAAAAATAAAAGTGCTTATGAAAAGATTATTAAACAATTCTTAAAAACAAAAATAAAAATACCAAGATACATTTTAAACTCTTATGCAAAAAGCAGAAATATCCCTGCTGATGATATTTTATGGTATTTACAATACTTACATTATAATATAGGGCTAAAAGAAAAAAAATCCTTAAATCTCTTTATTTCTCGCGCTAGGGCTTTAAAATTTAAGCCATAAAATTAGAAAATTTTAAAATTTTAGAAAAAAATCAAGATTTTAGACCAAATTTTAAAGCCACTAATACAAATTTTTAGCTTTTTTTCTCTTTTTAATTAAAGCATAAGGTTTTTATATTTTTATTTTTACGCCAGCTCAAGAGTATGGCAGGGCGATTTACGCGTTAAATGATATGCTCAAAGCTATTTTTTAAAATTTTAAAGAGTTAAAAATACTTTTGCCTAAATTTTATATATTAAGCTAAACTTAAACAAAAATTCTTTACAATCACTTCGCAATTTTACCTTAAAGGATACAAAATGGACGGACAATCTTATGTAAGTTCTACACTTGAACGCATCAAACAAATTAGCCCTGGGCAAACCGTATTTTTACAAGCTGCAACAGAGATCTTAAACTCATTACAGCCATTGCTAGATAAAGAGAGCAAATACCACAAACATCGCATTTTAGACCGCATTGTTATGCCTGAGCGCACGACAATGTTTCGCGTAACTTATATAAATGATAAGGGCGAGGCGTGTCCGCATTTTGGCTATCGCGTGCAATTTAGCTCAGCCATTGGCCCGTATAAAGGCGGTTTGCGCTTTCATCCTAGTGTGAATTTAGATGTTATAAAATTTCTTGGTTTTGAGCAAATTTTTAAAAATTCCCTAACTGGTCTTAGTATGGGCGGAGCAAAAGGTGGCGCAAATTTTGACCCAAAAGGCAAGAGCGATAGTGAAATTATGCGCTTTTGTCAAGCATTTATGTTAGAACTTCAAACCGTAATTGGCGATGTAATAGATGTGCCAGCTGGCGATATAGGCGTAGGCGGACGCGAAATTGGCTATTTATTTGGACAATACAAAAAAATAACCCGCCGTTTTGATGGCGCATTAACTGGCAAAGGACTAAATTGGGGCGGTTCGCTAGTTCGCACAGAAGCCACAGGATATGGATTAATTTATTTTGCTATGGAAATGCTAGCTAAAAATAATGCCAGCTTAGAGGGCAAAACTTGCGTGATCTCAGGCGCTGGCAATGTGGCAATTTATGCTTGCGAAAAACTCTACCAAATAGGCGCAAAACCTGTAACAGTGAGTGATTCTACGGGTTATATTTATGATAAAGATGGCATTGATGTAGAGCTTTTAAAAAGGTTAAAAGAGGTTGAGCGCGTTGGCTTACAAAACTACACCAAAGAGCGCGTAAATGCGAAATTTACGCCAGTTAGCGCATATCCAGCTGGTAGAAATGGCGTTTGGGATGTGCCTTGTGATGCGGCTTTTCCTTGCGCTACGCAAAATGAACTAAACCTTGAAGATATTAAGGTGCTTTATAATAATGGTTGTCGCTTGCTCGCAGAGGGTGCGAATATGCCTAGCACGCTTGATGCGATGAAATTTATGAGCGAAAAAAGCGATTTTCTTTATGGGCCAGCAAAAGCTGCAAATGCTGGCGGCGTGGCCACTAGCGGCTTAGAGATGAGCCAAAATGCTGGTATGCTTAAATGGAGCTTTGAAAAGGTTGATCAAGAGCTTCAAAACATTATGAAACATATTTTTGACATTAGCTATGAAACATCTGTGGAGTTTGGCAAGCCGGGCGATTTGGTGCTTGGTGGCAATATCGCAGGATTTAGAAAAGTAGCCGATGCGATGATTGATCAAGGTTATTAAAATTTACGCCCTTAAATTTTAATTTTAAGGGCTTTTGCTTAAAATTTGGCACGATGGTTGTGAAATTTTAAGCAAAAAAGCTTAGATTTAATATCAAATTTTAATTCACCTAAAATATAGAAAATTTTAAAATTTATTTTTGAAATTTTTACTTTTTTAAAATTTGCTTTTAATTTTTTTACTTTTTGAGCTTAAAATTTATTGTTGCGGATTTAGCCCTGCGTGGGGCTAAAATGGCTAAATTTAGCAATGGATTTAAAATTTCTTTTAAAATTTGCTTAATTTTTAAAGTAATTTTTAAATTTTTTTTAAAAAAAAATTAATTTTTTAAAATTTATTTTGAAATTTTTACTTTTTTAAAATTTGCTTTTAATTTTTTTTACTTTTTGAGCTTAAAATTTATTGTTGCAGATTTAGCCCCGCGTGGGGCTAAAATGGCTAAATTTAGCAATGGATTTAAAATTTCTTTTAAAATTTGCTTAATTTTTCAAGCAATATTTAAATTTTTTAAAAAATTTTTAGTTTTTTAAAATTTGCCTAATTATTTGCTTTTTTTTCATTATAAAGCACATAAATTATCAAGCCTAAGCCTAAGATGATGATTATAGCGATAAATAAAAGCTCTGCATTATCAAGTAGGGTCATTTTTTGCCTTTAATTTTTGCTTAGTTTTAAGTAGATATTTTTTAGTTTGGCGCACATTTGCTCTAAACTAAAATTTTGGCGCACGAAATTTTGGGGATTTTGGCTTAGGTTTTTAATACTATCTGGCTTGCTTAAAAGCCCATCAAGCGCGCTAATTAAAGCATTTAAGCTATTTTCATACAAAATAAAATTGCTCCCATCATATAAATCTTTTATACTGCCAACATCTGTGCTAAGGCAGGCTTTTTGCATAAAAAGAGCTTGGGCTAGGGCTTGCGGGACGCCTTCATTTTTGGAGCTAAGCACGAAAATATCAAGCGCGCATAAGAATTTAGCAGGCTCATTGATGTGGCCTATAAGTTTTGTGTAAGCATTCATTTGATTTTCATTTATAAAACGCTCTAAATCATCTTTTTTTGGGCCATCACCTGCTAGTATAAAATAAATATTTTTATGAATTTTATGAATTTCAAGTATGGCATTTAAGAGCATTTGCTGATTTTTTACCGAGCGCAAAACCCCAAGAGAGCCTATAATTACGGCATTTTTGGGTAAATTAAACGCGCTTTTGCATTCGTTTTTATCGTAAAGATTTGGCGCAAATACGCTCTCATCGATGCCTGTTGGGATTGAAGCTATTTTGTTTGGGTTTATGCGGTTGTTTGCTATCATCGCATCTTTTACGCCTTTGCCAGTTGTTAGCACGAAATCGGCTAATTCGTTTATGAAATTTAATCTGCTTGGATTTATGGGCGCTGAGAGATGGCGAGTGCGGATTGAGCGCACATTAGCAAGCTTTGAGGCTAAAATTCCACACCAGCTATCAATTCCGCTATGCGTGTTTAAAATATCTATTTTGCGCTCTTTTAAAAGTTTGGCTAATGAAAAAATGCTTTTTAGATCAAATTTTGATTTAAAGGGCAAATAATGCACGACAAATCCTGCATTTAGCGCGTAATTAGCGATCTTTGCTCCACTTTTACAAGCTAGCTCGCATTCGATTAAGCAAGCATTATCATCTTGTGCGATTTTAAAATTTTGAGCCATAAAGCCTTTCATTTCAGCCAGTATTCGCATTTCTTGTCCGCCCCATCCATCGCTCCATTCTGTGTGTAAGATACGGATTTTTCGCATTTTTTCTCAGCCTTTAAGATTTTTGGCTATTATAACACGAAAAAAGGCCAAACTTTGAGCGTAAGTGTGTTAATGTATCATCATATTTTGCCAAAAAGTAGTTTTATAAGTTCTAGTGTGAGTGAGTTTGAGGCGCAAATGGCGTATTTGGCGCGCTGTGGTTATAAGGCTTTAAGCTTGGAAGAGTTTTTTTTGTATAAAAAAGCCAAGCTAAAAGTGCCTAAAAAAAGTGTTTTGATTACCTTTGATGATGGCTGGCGGGATAATTTTTATTTCGCATATCCTATTTTAAAGCGTTATAACCTGCGCGCAAGCATATTTTTAGTTACTAGCTGGGTGCAAAAAGCAAGTGAGCAAAAGGCTGAATTTAGCCCTTGCTCGCATAGTCAATGTAAAAAAATCGTCCCAAATGAGCCTGGGCGCGTGGTATTAAACTGGGATGAAATTGCGCAAATGCGCGATATTTGCGATTTTGCCTCACATACGCATACGCACGGAGATGATTATTTTGGTAGTTATGATTTTGCTAGTGATTTAGATCTTTGTAAAAAAATAATGAAAACTTGCTTAGGCATCGATGATAGCGTGCTTTGCTGGCCGCGCGGGAGCTTTGATGAAATAAGGCTAAATATCGCTAAAAACTTAGGGTATGAATTGTTTTTTACCACAAAACGCGGGATAAATCGCCCAGATGGCATTTGCGATGATGTGCGCCGAATCGCCGTAAAAAACGGCGCGCAGTGGCTAAGAAAAATTTTATTTATATACCAAAATGATGTGTTTGGCAGGCTGTATGGCTTAGTTAGGGGATAAAAAATAAATTTTAATTCATCTCAATTTAAATTAATTTTAATTTGGCGCGATATTTAAACCT
>SPMW01000023.1 GCA_009827235.1 Candidatus Campylobacter infans
TTTGATTGGCGCGCGTGTGGGCGCGTGGCTGAGAGTTTGTGGGCGCGTGGTTTGCTTTTTAAATAATGCTTGGCAGGTGGGTTTGATAATGGCGGGGCGAGCTTGGATTTTTGGCGTGTGGGTTAAAAATTAACTTTTAAAATTTGGGCGGTTTGGTGGATAAAAATGTGCATGGCGCGTGGTTAAAATTTGTTTTTTTGATTGTGGCTAAGAATTTGGCGTGGGTTAAAAATTGTGGTGGGTTTTAAAAAGTGGGGCGCGTGGCTGAGAGTTTGCGGGCGCGTGGTTTGCTTTTTAAATAATGCTTGGCGGGCGGGTTTGATAACGGCGTGGTGAATTTGGATTTTTGCGCGTGGGCTAAAAGAAAATTTGAAAATTTGCTTTTTGGCTGAGTGCTGCCATTAGCCACAACATATTCATAAGAATTTGTGCGCTTTTTCAAGGTAGGCAAAGCAAGGCTTGAAGTTACGACATTGCCGTCAAAGGTAAAAGGCAGAGTAATGGCAAATTCATCAAGCCCAGCCCCAAAGTCTCTTTCATAAACGACAAAGACATATTTTTGGAGCGATTGCGGGTTGAGTGATTTGGCGTAATTTTCAAAAATGTTGAATTCTTTGTTAAATTCAGCACTATTTTTGTTGATGATAGCCACTTCTTTAAACAAATCCTGCGCCCTTTTGTAATCTTCATCTAAAAAGAAAAACACACTTGCCATATAGGTCGCGTAAGGATTGACAAAGTCCTGCGTTGTCGCAAAGTCTTTAAGCAAGTGTTCGTAAAAAAGCATTTACAGCAAGCAAGGTGGCAAAAAGTGCGCTTTTTTTCATTTCACAAACCCAAATTTAAGAATTACAAAAGCAATGTTAGCACAAAAAGGTTACATTTTATTGTAAAAATTGCAAGATGCGTTGGCTGTGAATTCATCTTTTGTTTTAAAGGCGAGTTTTATTCATTCGCCTTGAAAGCCGTTATTTTTATAAATAGGAAAAAATTTATAAATAAAATAAACGAAAACAAAAAGCACGAGCAAGGCTGGAATGACAATATAAAAAGAGTAAGCAAACAAGGCTAAAAAGCTTCTTGAAAGTGCGGCAAAAAAAAGCGCGATAAAGCTTAATCTCGTGCCACAAGAAAGGTTAAAAATTTGATTTTGCGTGTGTTTGAGCGAAACGGTGTTAAAAACAAAAAGCACGAAAGCCAGCAAAACGAGTAAATTTAAAGCGTGAGTTGCAAAACTAAGATAAGAAATATCAAGCAAATACACAAAGCCTAGCCCTATATAAACAAGGCTTAAAGACAAAAACAAAAGATAAAGTATCAAGGTATAATGTGTCCTAAAAAACACACTATAATGCCAGCTTGAAAGACGCGATAAAAGCGAAAAGCCTACACCAAAAGCCAAAAAGGCGTTTAAATTTGCACTTTTATCCCACAAAATAGCCACTATGAAAACAAAAAGCAAAAAGCAGGATATATTTTTCAGCACAGCATTTGGCAAAAAGCTTAAATTTGGGTTTGATAAGCTTGATAGAGCATCATTGCCCAGCACAAGACTTACCCTAAAACTCACCACAAGCGTAGCCAGCACGCAAAGATGAATATAAGCATAATCTAAATTTAGCTCGTAAGCAAAACTTTTCAGCAAACTTAAAACAAAAATTCCAAACAGCACAAGCACAAGGGAAATGTTTTTTGTGTTTTTTGATTTGATAAGCCAAAGGCAAGCTTGACAAAGTAAAATAAACCAAAAAAGGCTCATAATCCCATAAGAAAGCGTAAAATCAAAGCTAAAAATCTCAGCCACAAAAGCAAGGCATAAAAGCACAAAAAGGCTGATACTTAAAAGCTTTAACGAGCTTTTTACTTCACACCAAAGTGGCAAAGCTGTGAGTAAAAACCCAGCAAAAGCCGCGCCCAAAAAGCTTTGCAAAAAGATAAATTTATGCAAATTTATAAAAACACTTGGCGCAAAGACAAGCCCCAAACACGCTAAAATAGCAAAGACAGCACCGCTCATAAAAAATATCCGCAAAGGATAAGCAAAAAAATCACTCAAAATAAATCCTATCTTTAAAATGCTCTTTAATGTGTGCGTTGATAAAGGCTTCATCTCTTTGCGCGAAAGGCTTTGCAATGCGTAAGCGTTTTTCAACACCCATAAATTTAGGCTTTAAAAAGTAAATTTCATCGCTTAACAAGCACGCTTCAAAGGCATCGTGCGTAACGAGCAAGGCTGCGTAATTTTGGCTTTTGATTTTATCCATAAGCCTGTGAGTAAGCACTTTTTTTATATTAAAATCAAGCCCAGAAAAAGGCTCATCAAGCAAAAACAAAGGCGCATTGTAAGCAAGCGCACGCACAAAAGCCACTCTTGCACGCATTCCACCGCTTAACTCGCTTGGGTATTTAAGCGCGTCTTTTTCGTCCAAAAAAAGCTGTTTAAATTCATCTAAAATCCACGCTTTGTTTGGCTTTTTCATCACCACAGCCACATTTTCAAGGGCGTTTAAATTCTCAAACAAAGAATGCTCTTGGAAAACAAAGGCGGATTTTTCACCTTTAATAAAACCGCTTTCATACTTTAAAATCCCAGCCACACAAGCAAGCAAAGTGCTTTTGCCACAGCCACTTGCCCCAAAAAGCGTGATGAGTTCGCCTTTTTTAAGGTGCAAGTTAAAATCCTTGATAATTTCATTTTGAGCGATTTTGTAGTATAAATTTGAAATTTCAAGCATATTTGCCCTTCAAATTTAACTTTTTACTCAATTTAGCTTTAAATTTCATCAAATTCACCTTTCTAGCCACGGCAAAAGCGTGATTTTAAGCACCTTTATCACTAATGCTTCAAAAAGCAAAATCAAGCCCACCATAAGCACAACAAAGGCTAAAATTTGCGTAGTATCAAGCAAATTTCGCGCATCGTTGATTTGCGCGCCCACGCCATCACTAGCACCCAAAAGCTCTGCCATTATCACCACCTTAACGCCCATAGCAAAAACTATACTAAAATTACTCAGCAAAAAGGGCAAAATAGACGGCAAATAAAAAATTTTAAGCCTTTTTAAAAGGCTAAATTTATACGCTTTGCACACTTGGCTTAATTTTGAATTTAAGCTTAAAACGCTAATAAAACTTGCTCCAAAAGATAAGGGCAAAACGATGATAAAGCCCGTAAATACCACGCTCACACCGCCCACACCAAACCAAAAAAGTGCCAAAACCACCCACACGATAGGTGCAATGCCTTGCAAAATATCCACCACAGGCTTGATAAAGGCTGCAAAGCTTTTGAAATTTGCCGCGATTGTGCCTAGCATTACTCCACACAAAAAGCCCAAAAAAATGGCACTTAAAACCCTTTGTAAGCTCATCAGTAAGGCACTTTGCTCGCTAAAAAGTAGTTCATAAGCCCTTTTTAGCACTTCAAGCGCACTTGGCAAGATAATCGGACTTGCAAAATGCGCCCCAAACTCCCAAACGCCCATAAAAAAGCAAATCACACCCAAAGTATGAAAGGCACTGAAAAAATGCCCCAAAAGCGTGCCAAAAATGCCTTGCTTTTGCTTAATGCCATTTTCTAAAATCATCACTTACCTAACAAACTTCATTATAAAAAGAAATTTTTATCGGGCATTTTGCCACCTAAAAATTTAGGGTTCATTTCAAAGATGATTTCATAAAATTTCATCAAATCATCAGCCACTTCACTCGCCTTTAAAGCCACCATATTTGCATAGGGTATGGAAAGTTTTATGGCTGCTTGTGGGGCTGGTAGATACTGCGCTCCAAGCTGTGCGGCACTATCGTGGTTTGCCTTTATCCATTTTACCGCATTTTGCAAGTCCTTGTGAAAGCTCTCAAAAAAGGGCTTGTTTGCTTCATAATACGCCCCATTTACGATAAGCCCAGCTTGCGGAACACTCATACCAAAAACCCTTTGCCATTCATCTTGCATAGAAATTTGCCGATAAACACTAATGCCGTTTTTCTTTGCCATAAGCGTGAGTGCTGATGCAAGCGGTTCTTGTGAAAGCACAGCATCAAATTCATCTTTGGCGATGAAAAGTTGCGCTGCTTGTGGCGGATTTGCGGCGTAGGTGATTTTTATTTTGTCTTTATTAACGCCTATTTTTTTGCAAAGCGCGGCAAAAACTATGTCGGGCATATCGTTTTTAAAAGGCATAATAATATGTTTGCCCTCCAAATCGTGCAGAGTTTTTATGCGCTCATCGCGCGTAAAAATATAGTTTAAGCCATTTGTGAGTATGTTAAGTACCTTTATATCAAGCCCTTGATGAGCTAAATTTATGCCGACATTTGACGGAGCTGCACTTAACACAAAATCTCCACTCGCAAAGCCTACTCTTAGCTGGTCTGGGGTGTTCCAAATTTTAAGCCTTAAATCCTTTTGCTTTCGCGCTTCCCCTCTTTGCGTAGCTACCGCAAGACTTAACGCAATGAGTGCTGGTGCGCCCCAAATGGTAAGTGTATCTTTACCAAAAGCTAAATTTGGCAAAGCCAAAGTTATCAAAGTTGCCAAGCTCAAAGATGAGCTTTTTTCTAAAAAGTTTCGTCTGTTCATTTTTTATCCTTTTTGTTGAATTTTTGTGCTGAATTTTTTATTTTTTACCCTTTTTGTCTAAAAATTGCCGTGAATACTGACATAAAATGTCCGCCCCGGTGCGTTGATAATAGCTGTTGGCGCGATGGCTTCCACATGCGAAGCACTGATATACTCGCTGTATGTTTTATCTAAAACATTATCCACGCCGAAACGAAGCCCTATTTTATCATACAAACTTATGCCCGCATAAATATCAAGCAAAGCAAAACCTGCTTTATCTCTATCTATGCCAAGTCCTTTGTTTATGTCATCATCTCGCCTTGTTTGTTTTGCCACAGCTCTTAAAGCTGAGCCTACATTAAATTTACCAAAAAAGGCGTAATTCTCATAATCTAAGTTAAGCTGCGCTTCAAGTGGGCGAATTTGATAAAGTGGGCGTTTGTCTGTGTCATTTTGCCCATAAGCTGCCCATAAATTCAGCTTTGCTCCAAAATTACCCCAAAAATTGAAAGCCATATTTGCATTTGCGCTAAACACTCTTGCATCAACATTGCGCGTGATGATATGCTTGCGGTAGTTTGCTTGCTGCGCGACATCAGCGTTTGTATAGCTTAAAAATCTATCATAAATAATAAAATCTTTCGCAAAATCACTCATTATATATCCGCCTACACTGAATGCGTTTTCATTATACTTTGAGCGCATATATTCGCCAAAAAATTCACTTTTTATTTGTGTTTCAAATTTGATTTGGTTGCGCCGTTCTGGTTTTAAGAAAGGGTTGCTTACCCAAGCTTGCGCGTGTGCTTGCGGGTTATCGCCGGGCGGATTTATAGCAACAAAGCGTTCATCATTAGTAGGAATGCGCTCAATGCTTTGTAAATTTAGGGCATAGCTGTGGTTTGAAAAGGGTTTAAATTCATATTTTAAAGCAAGTGAAAGCGCATCTTTTTTGATATTATCATCAACCCTTTTGCCATAATGCTTAAACCACATATTGTTTGCGGTGACTTGCATTCGTCCTTGCTTGGCGACAACGACATCTTTATCTTTGACATTAGCCACATTATAATCATAATGAACGCCTAAATTTAAGGCATTTTGTTCATTAAAGTCAAATTTAATGCTCTCAAAAACGCTAATTTGATGAGCTAAAACATTTGCAAAGCGGTAGCCATTATGTGTAAAATCGGGCATTGTTGTGCCATTCATCATAAATCTTTTGGCTAAATGTCTATCTTGTGTGTAAAGTGCGCCAAATTCATTATGAATGTTTTGCCACGAAATGTCATATCTAGCATTTATATCAAATATCTGCCTTTCAACTTTCATCTTTGTTTTAGCTTGTGCTGTTGGACGCAAGTCGTAGTTGTTTGCTCTCCTTGAAATGTCTCTATAAAGTGCGCTCAAATTTAAGGTGTTGCTTAAATCTTCCTCTCCTAAACGATAATCAAACTTAAAAATATATCGTTTTGTATCGACAGAGTCCATTACATAATGAAGCTGTTTATCATCTATGATATCATCAAACAAAAAAGTAGTTTTAAACTCATTGTAAGAGTTTAACACAAGTCCTAGCATAGCGTTTGCGCCTGCTCTTTTGTAGCCAAAATTTACCTTGTTGCCATCGCCATCTTTGTATGAATTTGCTTTGGTGTAATGTGCATTTAATGCTCCATATACCTTGCTCGCTCTAAATTTAGCAAGCAAGGTATTGTAGGTAGAATTCCCATAAATACCGCTGGCAAAATGAAAGGGATTAAAGGCGTTGTCAAGAGTGTTTGTAACGCTATGATAATCACGCAAGCTGTTGTCAAATTGATTTTCTACCTTATGCGAAAGAGCATTCATCGGTGTGATGAGTGGGGGCGGAGAAAAGGACACTAGGGGCTTGATTTGATTTGAGTTTGCCAAATCATCGGCAAGCAAGGGGCTTAAAACAAGCGTTGAATTTAACATTAAGGCAAAATTCAATGCCAAGACAAGAGAAGTGAATTTTCTTAACATTATGAAAACCTTTCTAATAAATTTTATCAAAATTATATAAAATTCTAACTAATAAATTTATTGATTTGTGTTAATTTTTGCGATTTTTTTTGTATTTTTTTTAAAAAACGAAAGAAAAAGCTCCGCTGAAAAAGACGGAGCAAGGCTTTAAGCCTTTTTAAGAGCAAAGCCTTGAAAGAGTTTAAAGCCCTTGCGCGGTGGATGGTTTGGGCGTTGCGGACGCGCAGGGCGCGTGGCTAAGAGTGTGGTGGGCGCGGGTTGCTTTTAAATAACGGCGTGGCATTAAGGGCAAAGGGCGTTAAAATCGTTACATTAAAATAAATTTTAAAATTTGGGTGGTTTGGCTAGCTGTGTGCGCGCACGCTGGTTTTATAAAGGCGTGGCAAATTTTGGTTTTTTGCGTGTGGGTTAAAAATTAAATTGTACAATTTGGATGTTTTGGCGAATAAAATGTGTGGGGCGCGTGGTTAAAATTTGGGTGTTAGTTTGCGGGGGTCGAATAAAATTAAAATTTTAAAATTTGTTTTTTGACTAAGAATTTGGCGCGAAATTTTAATGGTGTGGTGGTTTGATTAGCAGGCACGGGGCGTGTGGCTGAGAATTTGGCTAGCTGTGCGCGCGCATGCGTGTTTGATAACGGCGTGGCAAATTTGGGTTTTTCGGGCGGATTAAAAGCAAAATTTTAATTTAAATAATCTCTTTAAGGCTTTAATTAATTTTGTCTTAAAACTAAAATTAAGCTAAATTTTAATTTAAATAATCTTTCTTAAAAGCTTTATTTAATTTTGCCTTTAAAGTTAAAATTAAGCAAAATGTTACAAAAAGAAACGAATTTTAAAATTTTCAAAATTTTTTGTTACCTTTTTACAACTTTGCTTTAAAAAATCTCTAAAATGCCGCCAAGCAAAAAGCTTAAAATTACAAAATAAGGAGCAAAAATGCAAAGTGCTGGTGCAAAATTTAGACAAGCCGTTAAAGATAACCATCCCTTGCAAGTCTTAGGCGTGATAAACGCTTATAGCGCGATTCAAGCGCAAAAAAGTGGAGCAAAAGCTCTGTATTTAAGTGGGGCTGGCGTGGCAAATGCTAGTATAGGTTTGCCAGATCTTGGTATGACAAATCTTGAAGATGTTTGTATTGATGTGCGCAGAATAACCGCTGCTAGCGATTTACCACTGCTTGTAGATGCTGATACTGGCTGGGGTGGGGCGTTTAATATAGCTAGGACGATTAAAGAGCTAATTAGAGCCGGCGCTGGGGCTTGCCATATAGAAGATCAAGTAGCCCAAAAACGCTGCGGACACCGCCCTAATAAAGAATTAGTCAGCAAAAATGAAATGTGCGATCGCATTAAGGCTGCTGTTGATGGGAGAATTTGCTCTGATTTTGTGATTATGGCGCGCACTGATGCGCACGCTAGCGAGGGGCAAGCAGCAGCGATTGAAAGGGCTATGGCGTATGTTGAAGCTGGTGCGGATATGATTTTTGCTGAGGCTATTCATAGCCTTGATGAATATAAGCAATTTAGCCAAAATATCAAAGTGCCTGTGCTAGCAAATATTACAGAATTTGGCAAAACGCCGTATTTTGCGACAGATGAGTTAAAACAAGCTGGCATTAGCTTGGTGCTTTATCCGCTTTCAGCATTTAGGGCGATGAATAAAGCAGCACTTGATGTGTTTAAAGATATCATCGCAAATGGCTCGCAAAAAGCTAGCATTGAGAAAATGCAAACCAGAGATGAGCTTTATCAAATGCTTGGCTATCACGATTTTGAGCGTAAATTAGACGCATTATTCAGTAAATAAAAGGAGAAAAAATGAGTGAAAATATCGCAAAAACTAAACAAGGCGGTTTGGCTGGAATAATAGCTGGCGAGAGTAAAATTTGTACTTGCGGGCTTGGCAATGGTTTAAATTATTATGGCTACGACATTAAGGATTTGGCGGCAAATTGCGAGTTTGAAGAGGTTGCGTATTTGTTAAATCGTGGTGAATTGCCAAATGAGCGCGAATTGATTGATTTTCGCCGTGTGATAAAAGCCCAACGCGGATTAAGCAAAGAGCTAAAAGATTTAATTCGCGCTGTGCCAAAATCTGCTAATCCTATGAATCTAATGCAATTAGTAGTTTCAGCTCTGGGCGCGCTTGAACCTGAAAAGGATAATTTTAGCAATCAAAATGAAAAAATCGCACGCTTGCTTGGGGTTTTGCCGTCTGCACTTTGTTATTGGTATCACTGGGTAAGTTATGGCGAAGAAATAGAGTTTAACACTGATTATGAAAGCATTGCTGGATATTTTTTAAGCAACCTTAGACAAAAAGAACCAAAAGAAGATTATATTAAGGCATTAAATTGCTCGTTGATTTTATATGCTGAGCATGAGTTTAACGCTTCTACTTTTACAGCAAGGGTTTGTGCTTCTACTAGATCAGATATTTTTAGTGCCGTAGCTGCTGCTATTGGTTCGCTTCGTGGGCCACTTCATGGTGGAGCAAATGAAGCTGCTATGCATTTAATAGAAAGCTTTGATAGCGTAGAAGATGCGATAATTGGCGTAAATAATATGTTAGAGCGTAAAGAGCTTTTGATGGGCTTTGGGCATAGAGTTTATGGAGTAGGTGGCGATCCACGCAATGCTATTATAAAAGAATGGAGTCGCAAGCTAGGTGGCGATACGGATTTATTTAAAGTAAGCGAAGCTATTGAAATGGTAATGAAAGACAAAAAACCAAATTTACCGCCAAATGCTGATTTTTACAGCGCTTCGTGCTATCATTTTATGGGCATACCAACTGATCTTTTCACGCCGATTTTTGTTTTAAGTCGTGTAAGTGGCTGGACAGCGCACATCAAAGAACAACGCGCAAACAACAAACTAATCCGCCCAAATAGCCTATACATAGGCCCAGAGCCACGAGAGTTTGTGCCAATGGGTGAAAGAAAATAAAATTTTAAACGCTAAATTTTAAAATTTACAACTAAAAGGGGATAAAATGAGTAATGATATGGGGATTTTAGAGGCTAAACGCCCTGATTTTGACGAGCTTTTAACCAAGATCGCGCGCTATGCTAGCGATTTTGAGATTAAATCAGATTTAGCTTATGAGACGGCAAAGTATTGCTTGATGGATACTATCGGCACGGGGCTTTTGGCACTGAATTTTCCAGCTTGCACTAAGCTTTTAGGGCCAGTAGTAGAAGGGGCTGAGTTTAGGCCACTTGGAGCAAAAATCCCAGGCACTAGCTATCAATTAGAGCCTGAAAGGGCTGCTTTTAATGTCGGCGCGATGGTGCGCTGGCTGGATTTTAACGATACTTGGCTAGCGGCTGAATGGGGACATCCAAGCGATAATTTAGGCGCGATTTGGGCGGTTTGTGATTATATGAGCCGTAAAAATATCTCACAAGGCAAAAAGCCACTAAGTATCAAAGATGCGCTAACTGCAATGATTAAAGCACATGAAATTCAAGGCGTTTTGGCACTAGAAAATTGCTTTAATAAAGTAGGGCTTGATCATGTGCTTTTAGTAAGAATTGCTAGCACGGCAGTAGCTTGTAAGCTTTTAGGTGGCAGTTTTGAAGAGATTAGAAATGCTCTTTCTCACGCCTTTATAGATGGTGGCGCGCTTCGGGCTTATCGCCACGCACCAAATACAGGATCAAGAAAAAGCTGGGCAGCTGGCGATGCGAGCAGTCGTGGCGTAAATTTAGCCTTAAAAGCATTAAGCGGTGAAATGGGCTATCCAAGCGCATTAAGTGCGAAATTTTGGGGCTTTGAAGATGTTAAGATGCGCGGAGCTAAGCTTAGCATACCACAAGAGTTTTCAAGCTATGTGATGGAAAATGTTTTATTTAAAATTAGCTTCCCGGCTGAGTTTCACGCTCAAACAGCAGTAGAATGCGCGCTAAAACTCCACGATGAGGTTAAAGACCGCTTAGATGATGTAGAAAAAATCATCATCACCACACAAGAAAGTGGCCATAGAATCATAAATAAAACAGGCGAGCTAGCAAATCCAGCTGATCGCGATCATTGCATTCAGTATATGGTTGCTGTGCCTTTAATTTTTGGGCGTTTGCGTGCTGAGGATTATGAAGATAGCGTGGCAAAAGATCCTAGAATAGACGCTTTGCGCGCAAAAATGAGCGTAGAAGTAGATGATCGCTACACAAAAGAATATTTAGAAAGTGATAAACGCTCAATCGCAAATGCCGTTCAAATTTTCTATAAAGATGGCTCAAAAAGCCAAAAAGTTGAGGTTGAGTATCCAATAGGCCATAAACGCCGCAGAAGCGAAGGAATTCCGCTTTTGATCAAAAAATTTGAGAGCAACCTTGCTGGGCGCCTAAGTCCAAAAAAATGCGAGCTTATAAATAAATTATTCGCTAATCAAAAAACGCTTGAAAATACGGCGTTTAATGAGTTTAGTGATTTATTTGCTTTATAAATTTTAATTTAGCGCGGATTTTGCTTGATTTTTTATAAAATCTTAGCAAAACGCGCTATAATCTCGGCTTTATTAAAATTTTAAGCCGTTATTCTTATAACTTTCAAATTTTTTCTTAAAATTTTAAAATTTCAAACGATTTAGCAAGCCATTTAAGGCTAAAATTAAATATTTTTAAGGATTAAAAATGCGTAAAATTTGTCTTAACGCTGAAAATAAAAACATCAGCCAAAATGCTTTAAACAACGGGGGGGGGGGGTAGAAAATGCTTTATTGTAAAAAATGCCTACAACCTAATACAAGACCTAGTATTGTTTTTGATGATGGAATTTGCGGTGCTTGCTTGTGGGAGCAAGAAAGGCAAAAAATTGATTGGAGCGCAAGAGCAAAAGAGCTTGAAAATATAGCAGATAATGCAAAATGCAAGGCAAAGGGCGCGTATGATTGCGTGGTGGGCGTTTCTGGTGGTAAGGATTCTACCTTTCAAGCTTTTTATGCAAGAGATGTTTTAGGTTTAAGAACCTTATGCGTAAATGCCGAACCTGTCGATATAACTCCAATTGGCAAGCATAATATTGAAAATTTAAAAAAGCACGGCTTTGATGTTATATCAATTAACCCAAATAAGCAGCTTGCCTTAAAATTAATGAAGCATGATTTTTTAACTTATGGCAACCCTATAAAATGCACAGAATACACGCTTTATGCATCAGCTTATATAATTGCTGATAAGTTTGATATACCATTAATCATTCAAGGTGAAAATGCAGGACTTACCCTAGGGGTTGGCATAAATAAAAAGAGATTTGATGAGCTAATTTTAAGTACTGGCGGGGATTGCTTAGATATAATAAACGCTAATACCGTAAAAGATGATCCTTTGGCTATTTATCAAAAAAACGGCCTAAGTCAAAAAGACTTATTTTTATATAAAATTCCATTAGAATCAATAATCCAAAAAGGCATTCGTGGCGTGTGGTTAAATTATTACGCCAAGCAATGGTCCCAGCCAGCAAATGCAAAATTTGCGATAGAAAAAGGCATTCAAATATATCCAAAAAACACAAATCCTTACGACATAGGCACTTATAGAAGGTTTTTTCAACTAGATGCTTATACGGTGATTTTTAATCAATATTTAAAATATATAAAATTTGGCTTTGGGCAGTGTAGCGATCATGTGTGTTATGATATTAGAGAGGGTTTGATCACAAAAGATGAGGGTAAATTTTTGATTAAAGAACTTGATGGTAAATATGGTGAGTTTTATCTTGAAAAAATGGCGAGTTATCTTGGTATGGACGCAAAAACAATGCTTGAATACGCACAAAAATTTAGAGGCGATATGTTTGAAAAAGACAAAAATGGCAAATGGCATTTAAAAAATCCTATTTGGGAGCAAGAGCCAATTCAAGGCAAATACAGCATAAAAGACATTATGCAACGCTTAGGCATTTAAAATTTTAATTTATTTTATCGCGCAAAATCACTTTAAAATTTTATATTTTTGGTTAAAATAGCCAAAAAAGCTAAGGATTATTTGTGCAAATAAGCTTTGAGAGTGTAAGCGTGGCGTTTTTGCTGGCTTTGCTAGCTGGTGCTTCTACTAGTATTGGTGCGCTAATTGCGTTTTTCTCGCATGACAACAATTCTAAAATTTTATCGGCCGGGCTTGGATTTTCAGCTGGGGCGATGGTTTATATTTCATTTATGGAGCTTTTGCCAGAAGCGATAAATGATTTTAAAAAGCACTTCATTTATGGCGATTTAATCGCGCTTGGCGTGTTTTTTTTGTCTATGTTTTTGTGTATTTTTATAGATAAAATCGTGCCAAAAGATGTAAATCCCCATGAGATCGAAACCGCTAGGAATTACGATGAATTAAAATTTACAGATGAGCAAACAGCAAATTTTAATCCCACCCAGCCCAAAACAGCAAAAACCATCACAAAGCACCATAAAAATAGGCTTAAACGCACGGGCATTTTCACAGCTTTGGCTATTGGGATTCATAATTTCCCAGAAGGTTTTGCTACTTTTGCTAGCGGGCTTGAAAGTATTGGGTTTGGCTTAATGATAGCACTTGCTGTGGCAATTCATAATATCCCTGAGGGCATTGCTGTTAGCTTGCCGATTTATCACGCCACGGGCAATAAACGCAAGGCCTTTATTTTTACGATGTTATCGGGGCTGGCTGAGCCGCTTGGCGCGCTTGTTGGGGCTTTGGTTTTATTGCCGTTTTTTGGTGCGTTAGGTCTTGGGATTAGTTTTGCTTTTGTTGCTGGGGTGATGATTTTTATTAGCTTAGATGAGCTTTTCCCTGTTGCTAAAACTTATGCTAGCGGGCATGAATGCTTGTATGGGTTAATTGCTGGTATGGCGATAATGGCACTTAGTTTAAAGCTTTTGAGCGTGGCTTAAATTTTAATAAATCTTGCTTTATTTAGCGTGATTTTATTACAGATATTTTTATATAAAAAGCTTATTATGCGCCCTTAAATTTAAGGGGCGAAAATGAATAAAATTTCAAATTTTCCAATAATGTTTTATGCCGTAGTTATGGGACTTGGCGGGCTTTGTGTGGCTTATGAGAGCTTAAATAAATTGCTTAAACTTAGCCAAAGCGTTGGTTTTGTTTTAAATGCTTTTACTAGCTTGGTATTTGCTTTTATTAGCTTTATTTATATAATCAAGATTATAAAATTTCCAAATGAAGTAAGGGCTGAGCTAAATCATCCTATAAAAATTAATTTTTTTGCTGCTTTTGCTATTTCGCTTTTGCTTTTGGCTATTGTTTTTAAAAATAACGAAAGCGCGCATTTTGGGCTATTTTATACAGGACTTGTAGCACAAACTTTTATGAGTTTTTATGTGGTGGCTAGCTGGATAAATCGCAACCTTGAAATCAAGCATTCAAATCCTGCGTGGTTTATACCTATTGTGGGAAATTTATTAGTAATTACTGCCGCACAAGGCAAGGATTCTTATTTGTGGTTTTATTTTAGTTTTGCTTTATTTTTTTTTGTGGGAAATTTATTAGTAATTACTGCCGCACAAGGCAAGGATTCTTATTTGTGGTTTTATTTTAGTTTTGCTTTATTTTTTTATATCGTGCTTTTTAGTATTATTTTTTACCGCATTTTATTTTGTGATCAATTACCGGCTAAGTTTATGCCGACTTTGTTTATTTTTATAGCTCCGCCATCTGTGGCTTTTATTGATTATATCAAGCTTACGGGAAATTTCAATGAGTTTAGTATGTTTTTTTTGAGTTTGGCGATTTTCTTTGGGATTTTAGTGCTTTTTATGTATAAAAATTTCTTAAAATTAAAATTTTTTCTATCTTGGTGGGCTTTTACCTTTCCTACGGCAGCACTTTGTATAGCCTTGGTAAAAGCTTATGAATTAACAGAGCATAAGGGCTTTTTGTGGGGCGGTTTGGCTGCGTTTATTGGGCTTTGTGCTTTGATTATCATCGTGGCATTTTATACAATCAAAAGCATTAAAAATAACGATATTTGCGTAACAGAGCAATAAAAATGGTAATGCGCGGTATGCTTTTTTGGCGCGTTTAATTTGATAAAGGATAAAATATGAGTAAAAAATGTATGTTTTGGGATAAAACTATTCGTTTAATTTTAGGCTCTGGCTTTATATTTTTGTTTGGCTTTGTTTGTCAAAGCTGGTGGTGGTTAGTTGGAGCGTGGTTTATATTAACGGCGGTTTATGGCTGCCCGCTATATCGCTTTTTGCCTTGTTGTAAAGCAAAATGTGAGATAAAATAAAATATTTAAGGCTTTTGGCTAAATGCAAAAGCCTTAAAGCTTATAAAATATTTTTATAAATCACCGCATCTATTCTAGCTGTGATTGCTTTTAATAATTCATCATCATTGCTTATTAAAAGTGCTATTTTGCTATCAAATAAATAATCATTTGCAAGCTCTTGTAAGCTTTTTGCAAGCTCTAAACTCTCGCAGGCTAAAAAATTTATGCCATTTGCGTTTGCAATTACTGCTTGGATTTCATTTTTTATTAGTATGAATTGGCTTTTTTGTTCTAAGCTTTGCTTGCTAAAATCACAAATTTTTGGGCGTTTAAATGCTACAAGCTCGTGTCCTATGATTATCATTGCTATCCTTTTAATCTTTATTACAATCTTGGCAAAGGCCATTTTTCATGCTCTTAGGGCTTGTGAAAGTACCACATTTTTTGCATTCAACTAATTCTATGTTTTCATTTTTATTTTTTTTGCTTTTAAATAAAAACCAAACCAGCCCTATTATTAGCACTAAAATTAGTAATTTTGCTAGCATAAAACCCCTTTTAAAAATGCGTAATTTCTAGTGTTTTGATTTATTATTTTTATTTGTTTGATTTTGCTTTTAAGCGCGCTTAATTCGTTATTTACGCTAGTGCCTTTATATAATAAAAATAAAGTTTGCTCATCATAAAAGCCTTTTGAAATTTCAAGTAAATTTATTATTTTAAAAGCAGCGCGCGAGCAGATTAGATCGGCTCTAAAAGCTGTGTGGTTTTGGATTTTTTGGCATTTTATGTTTATGTTTTTTAAATCCAGCGCGCTTTTAATTAGCATTAAAAAACTTGCCTTTTTTTGCGCTGGCTCAAATAAAAAAAACTCACAATCTTTTAAATAAAGCGCTAAAAATATCGCCGGCAAGCCAGCCCCTGAGCCTATATCTATGGCTATTTTTAGCTCGCTTGGATTTAAAAAATTTAACGCGTAGATGCTGTCATTTATGGCTAGGCTTAAATCATCATAAGCGCTTAGATTATGAACGGCATTAAATCTAGCAAAAAGCCTTTTATATTCGCTAATTTTTACATCAAAATCTTGTGGGGCTTGCATTTTATACCTAATCTAATAAATGCCCCATTTGCTCTTTTTTTATGCGCAAATAGTTTTTATCGTATTTGTTGGCTTTGATTTGTATGGGAATGCGCGCGATGATGTGTGCGGATTTTAAGGCGTTTAGCTTGGCTGGGTTATTTGTGATTAGTTTTATATTTTTAATGCCAAAATTTTTTAAAATAAAATCTGCTATTTCGTAGCTTCGCTCATCTGCGCCAAATCCTAGCTGGTGGTTTGCCTGGATTGTATCAGCGCCTTGATCTTGAAGTTCATAAGCGTTGATTTTGTTAAAAAGCCCTATATTTCGCCCTTCTTGGCGCAAATAAATCAGCAATCCGCCATTTTGTGCTATAAAATTTAGCGCATATACAAGCTGCTCGCCACAATCACACTTTAAAGAACCAAAGCCATCGCCCGTAAGGCATTCTGAATGTATTCGCACATTTATATTTTCGTTATTTTCTATGCGTTTTGCTAAATCTGTGCTAAAAATCGCCGCGTGTTCTTTAATGGTGTTATTTATAAGCTCTTTATAAACGCAAATTTTAAAATTTCCAAAACGGGTTGGTAGATTTGCTGTTTTTGAAATTTCTATATTTTTGGGATTAAAATTTGGCTTTGTCATTCAACCACCACGCGTTTAATATGCGGCATTAGCTTAACTAAAATTTCATAATTTATAGTATTAAAATGCCTTGCAAAAATATTTGCATCATCAAATACGCAGATTTGCTCGCCGCTATCAGCGCAACTAAAACTATCCATACTCATCTTGCCAAGCATCACCGCGCCATTTGCTAGCTTTAATTCCCCGCGCCCATCATAGCGCAAAAGTCCATCGCCATAGCCTAGATCATAAGTAGCAATTGGCATATCGTAATTTGCGCTAAATGCGCCACCATAGCCCACGCTTTGACCTTTTTTAAGCACGCGCGCGCTCAAACGCTTAGCCCAAAGGCTTAAAAC
Organism: Candidatus Campylobacter infans; assembly: GCA_009827235.1. Taxonomy (GTDB): domain Bacteria; phylum Campylobacterota; class Campylobacteria; order Campylobacterales; family Campylobacteraceae; genus Campylobacter; species Campylobacter infans. The sequence goes on from SPMW01000023.1 coordinate 16,861, forward strand.
CGGTTTTAATTTTAAGCTGTCATTAAATTGCCCATAGCCAAACTGGGCTATGCCGATGCGCGCGTATTCGTCTTTAAAATCGCCTTTTTGTATGCGCTCGCAAGCTGCTGAATTAGCCGAGCTAAACACTAAATTTTTAAAATTAAAATTTTGGCAAAGCCTTAAAAACTCAGCCTTACATTCTAAAAACATCTGCCTTTGGACATTAAAATTTGCGCTTAAAATATCAGCACTGCTATAATGGGTATAAGCTCCGCAAATGTTTATATTTCGTTCTTTGGCGATTTTTAAGGCTTGGGGTAATTGATCTTTTAAAATCCCGTGGCGATGCATTAAGGTATCTATGCTAATATGCGCGCGAACGCCAGGTTTTATGATATTTAAAGCGTTTATATCGTTTATGGCGTAAATAAACTTAGCATTTTCATCTTCATAACCATCAACCAAATGCGATAAAATCAATATTTCATCAAAAAATTGACTTATTGTTTTAGCTTCATCTAAGGTGCGCGTGATGGCTCTTTTTATGCCAAACTCGCTAGCAAGTGGTGCAATTTGTGCTATTCCATGCCCATAGGCATTATCTTTTAAAACGATAAAAACGCGCTCTTTTGCGCCGATTTTATTTGTGATTTGGCTTAGGTTATGAAAATAAGCTGATTTGCTAAGTTTGATTAAAGACAAAATTTTATCCTTTATTAGCTTTGGTGGGTTATTTTTCTGTTAAAATTTTAATTTTATCGGCGTTTAATCTTAAATATAAGATTTTTTTGCCCTTAAATTTATGGTTTTTTGCTTTGTAATTTTCATTAAAACTTACCCTAAAAAGCTCGCCTTTATCGCTACTTGGATAAGGCGTTATGCTAAAATCTGTAAAAGTAATGGATTTTTGTTCTTTTTTAGCAAAAATGGCTCGTTTTTTCTTGGCAAAGGCTTTGTAATTTTGCCCATTATAAAATTTAAAATTTTTATCATAAAAGCTTAAATACGCCTTTATATCGTTATTTTGCCAGGCTTTTTGCCAGGCAAAAATCTCAGCAAAAATGCTAGCAATTTGTGCTTTATTAGCATTTGGCGCGCCTTTTTGGCTAATTATTACCACGCCAGCATTATCATTTACTATTTTTTCATATTCAAATAATCTATCATTTTCTAACGCCACGCAGCCACGAGTTTTTAGTGTATCTGTGCGCTCGCCATTCATTGGATAGCCGTGTATCCATATACCACTACCCGTGCGCTTGCGTAAAATATCATATAAATTAGGATAATTTAGCGAAAATGCCACAGGCCCAAGGTAAGGATCGCTTGGTTTGAAATGGCGCGTGATGATGTATGCGCCAACTGGGGTTTTAAGATCGCCCTCTTTTAATTTTTCGCCCATAAGCCCTGTGATTACTTGATTTGAGAATTTACTTGTAAGCACGCCGTTATCGTAGTAAAAAAGCTCTAAGCTTTTGGCTGTTTTATCAATAAAAGTGATTAAAATCGCCTTATCGTAATAGCCAAATTTTAAATCCTTGCCATTTAAAATTTGCTCCCAGTGTTGTTTGCTTTGTAGGCTTGAAATTTGCGCGCTTTCATCGCTTTTGGTGGAATTTTGCTCTGGGTTTTTAGCTTGCATAAAGCTTATGGTAAAAACCAGCGCAAATATCAATATTTTCATCATTTTAGCTCTATTTTTAAAATTATAAAGGCGCAATTATAGCTAAGATTTATGATATTAAGTCAAATTTTATGCCTTTTTATATAAAATTGCGCATTTTTTTAATGAAATTTTAAAGGATATGCTATGAATAAAAAATTTTTTTTAGGACTTGGATGCGCTTTATTTAGCTTAAATGCCGCAAATGTAGAAATTAGCGAAGCTTACGCAAGAGCCTCAGTGCCAAACAACAAAAACTCAGCCATATTTTTAAAGATCAAAAATAGAGCAAACACCGATATAAGCATCATCGCAGCTAATAACGACAATAGCAGCTACACAGAGCTTCACACCCACAAACACGAAAATGGTATGATGAAAATGGTAAAAGTAGATAAGCTTTTAATACCGGCTAATTCAAGCTTGGAGCTAAAACCAGGTAGCGATCATATAATGCTTTTTGATCTAAAAGAGCCACTAAAAGCTGGCACTAGCGTAAAATTAGAATTAAAATTTGACGATGGCGATAGTAAGATGATAGAAAATATCATTGTAAAAGAGCTAAAACCTATGAAAAAAATGAATAATAAATAAGATTTTAGGTGTAAAATGTTTAAAAATAAAAACGAACTTTTTAATTTTTTTCACAATTTAAAAGAAGAGCCAAATTTTAAAAAAATAAATTTTACTAAAACAGACTTAGAAAATTTAAGAGATGATATTTATAATTTAATCTTAAAAGCTGGTGATTTAGCACCAAGAGAGTGTTTGTTATTATTTGAGTTTTACGCTAAGGCAAAATTAAGCCCAAAAAAAGAGCTAGATATTTATATCCAAACCGCTAATAAGTATTTAGCCTCAATGCAATCAGCAGATGAAAAGCTGCTTTTTGCCGAGCTAAAAGCTGTGTGCTTGATGCTAAATAGCGATGAAAAAGCACTTTTAGAATACGCAAAAATCATAAGCACATTACAATTTAGCCAATTAAGCAAGGTTGAGGAATTTATTGATTTTTTTAATGGCTTGTTTAAGGATATTGGGTTTAGAGAGTTTTATAAAATTTGTAAGCATTTGTTTAATCCAAAAACATTTTTAAGTCTTAGTGCCACCGAGCAAAAAACCATTCTTACAAATACAATGGCGTATTATTTAAGCTTTGATAAAATCAAAATAAAAGCCGATTTTGCGCGTATTTATGAGCTGATGATAGTGTTATTTAATGCCTTTGTAAAAGATAAAAATCTTGATATGGCTTTGTATATTTGCGCTTTTATGTTAGAGTATTTTACGGACGATAAAGAGCGCGTAAATGCTGAGGTAATGCAAGCCATACAAAATCTTGCGTATAATTATGCCAAAAATGAAAACCTGCCAAAACCGCACAGCAATAAACACGAAAAAATCCGTGTAGGTTTTATGCGCGGTAGAGTTAGCTTTGATTTAGCTTATAAGATAGAATATTCTATGCTTAAAGCCTTATTAGAAGATAAAAATATAAATGAAAAATGCGAGTTTTATTTTTATAGTTTTCAAATGCCACAACTTGGCGATGATAATCCTGTATTGATGGTGGATTTAATATCGCTTGGCATTGATTTTAAGGCGCCAGCTGCTGGTATGCACGCACTAAATAAATTTTTATTTGATAGTTTAGAAAAGGCTAAGATTATTAGAGATGAGATTATTGCTGATGAGATCGATGTTTTAATAGATCTAAGCGGCTTTAATGAAATAGCTAATTTTATATTTAGCACACGAACGGCTAAAAAGCAGGTTTATTTCGCACATAAAAACGCACAATACGATATAAAAAACATCGATGAGCGCGCTAGTTTTTGCGATGATTTATCAAATGATAAATTTCATTTTGAAAAATTAAGCGTGCCTATGGATATAGCCAAATTTTATAATCCGCCAGTAGATGAAAATTTGATTCAAAGCATTAAGCAAATGTATCCAAAGGACGCTTTTATTTTTGGCGGGGATTTGGCTAGTAGTGATGATGAGCGTTATTTGCGTTGCGTGGCGCAAATTTTAAAAGATAACAAAAACTCAATTTTTATATCTTATGGCACTAATTCTAAAAGCGTTCAAAATAAGCTTAAAAAATTTGGTATGAGCAAGCGCGTGTATTTTCCTGGCGATGTTGATACGCATTTATATGGGCATATTATTGATTTGTGGCTTGGGGATTTTAGGCTAAATTTTAAAAATGAAAAATTAAATGAATATATGAGTAAATCAAAGCCTGTGTTGTATTATTTTGAGCCTAAAATTTTAAAAAGCCAAGATGAAAATATCAAGGCCTTTATGCAAAAATTACAAGAGCTTGATTTTCTAGCCCTTAGCGAGCAAGACTACATACAAAAGGCAAACGAACTAGCAAAAAGCCCAAAAATGCTAGCAACGCTTGGCAAAAATTGCGCTAATTTCATAATCCAAACAAACAAAAGCGCACAAGAAAGCCTAATTAAAACATTTAATAAAATAATAGATAAATTTTAATTTTGCGTGATTTTATGGTTTAGCGCTAGTTTTGCATTAAAACTGCGCTAAATTTATTTAAAATCAGCGATATTTTGCGCGTATTTTATGTTTTGATCTTCTTGGATTTTGAGATTTAAAAACCCATCTTGTGCGATTATTACGATGGTTGAGCCTAATTCAAACTTGCCAATATGCTCGCCTTTTTGGTAGCTTATATCATTTAGTTTATAGCTTGCTAGGCCTTGCTTGGCGTTTGTTTGGATTTGTGGGAGTTTATCGATGCTGATTTTACCGACATTTAGCGCGCCCACAAATACTAGCCAAAAGATTTTATCCTTACTTTTACATTCTAAAACCACGCGTTCATTTTTAGCATAAAGATTTTTTACTTTTTTTAAAAGGGCTTTTGATACGCTCCAAAGTGCGCCTGGCATATACTTAGCGCCCAAAAGCTCAAAATCGCAAGGCGCGTGAAAATGATGATAATCTCGCGGACTAAGATAAATGCCAACATAATCAAAACCATCGTTTAATTCATTTTCATTAAGCCCTAGAAGCTCTTTTACATTATAATCGCAGTTTTTTATGCTAAAAGCTTGATTGTGTGCGCCTTTGCCTGCGTAAAAGATTTTGCCATCGCTTGGGCTAATAAAACCTTCATCAAGCTTGCGAGGTTGATTTAACGAGCGTGTAAAAAGCGCATTTAAGCTATCATAATTGCTCGCTGGCAAAAACTCACTTAAATCTATCTTAAAATAATTTACATAGCTTTTGTTTATGAAATTTTGAATTGCTTTTGGGAATTTTTTAGCGCAAAGCACGCCAAAATAATGAGAAATGGCATTTTGTAGCATTTAGAACCTTATAAAATTATTTTATGCTATTGTGCGTTAAATTTTAATGATTAAAATTTTTAAAACAGCCTTGAAATTTTAAAATTTCAAGGCGTTTAAAATTTGTATAATTGCGCGTTTAGATGATTTTTAATTTATGAAAGCACTGCTTGTGAGCTTATTTCTTTATAGCTTTCTATATAATCGCCCTCGCGCATATCGTTATAGCCTTCGATGCCAACCCCGCACTCATAGCCCTTAGCGACTTCGCGCACATCATCTTTAAAGCGTTTTAGCGAGCTTACATTGCCCTCAAAAATCACCACGCCATCGCGGATCACACGGATTTTAGCGCCTCTATTTATCGTGCCATCAGTTACCATACAACCTGCGATTTGGCCTATTTTTGGCACATTGATTACTTGTTTTATTACTGCTTGGCCTAGTTCTTCTTGTGTGATTACAGGGCTCATCAAGCCACCCAAAAGCGCTTTAACATCATCAAGCAAATTATAAATAACGCTATATGTTTTAATCTCCACGCCTCGTTCTTTGGCTAGCTCTTTTACCTCGCCAGTTGGGCGTATGTTAAAGCCTAAAACCACGCAATTTTCGCTAGCACTAGCAAGGGCGATGTCGCTTTGGCTGATACCGCCTACGCCCTGATGAATCACATCTACTTTAATTTCATCATTTCTAAGCTTTTCTAGGCTTGCGCGAATTGCTTCAAGCGAGCCTTGCACATCGGCTTTGATGATTACAGGCAGGCTTTTTAGCGCACCTTCGGCGATTTTTGCGCTTAATTCTTCTAGGCTTACTTTGGTTGATTTGCTTAATTCTTTTTGGCGCAAATATTCATGGCGTTTAGCAGCATAATCCCTGGCTTCTTTGTCGCTATTTACGCTTATTAAGGTTTGGCCAGCATCTGGAACCTCGCTAAGACCTATTATAACGCCACATTCACCAGGTCCTATGGCTTTAAGAGGCTTGCCCAAATCATCATTTAATGCTCTGATTTTGCCGTGCGCTACGCCAGCTACTATTATATCGCCTACTTTTAATGTGCCGTTTTGAACTATTATAGTTGCTACTGGGCCGCGACCTTTTTGAAGTGAGCTTTCTATTATGGTAGCTTTGGCAAGATTGTTCGCATCGGCTTTAAGCTCTAAAAGCTCAGCTTGTAAAAGCACGATTTCAAGTAATTCATCTATGCCTGCGCCGGTTTTTGCTGAAATACTAGCAAACTCATACTCCCCGCCCCAATCTCTTGTAAGCACGCCTAAATCAGCAAGGCCGGTTTTTACTAAATCTGGATTTGCATTTTCTTTATCCATTTTATTTATAGCGATGATTATAGGCACATTTGCGGCTTTTGCGTGAGCGATGGCCTCTTTTGTTTGTGGTTTTACTCCATCATCAGCAGCTACTACGATAATTGCGATATCAGTAGCATTTGCGCCGCGTGCGCGCATAGCGCTAAAAGCTTCATGCCCTGGGGTATCAATAAAGGTGATCTTGCGCCCATTTTTTTCTACCATATATGCGCCTACATGCTGAGTTATACCGCCTGCTTCACCGCTTGCTACGCGAGAATTACGGATATAATCAAGCAAGCTAGTTTTACCATGATCTACATGCCCCATTATAGTAACTACTGGCACGCGCTCGCTTAGCGTGCTTTGATTGGCATTTGTGCTTTCATCATAGGCTTTTACATAATCAATTTGCGCGCTTTCATCGATAATATCAACCTCCACGCCAAATTCCTCAGCTAAAATTTCAATCTCATCTTTATCCAAAAAATCATTTTTTGTGGTCATTTTGCCAAGCCCAAAAAGCTTGCTCATCACCTCGCCAACGCTTTTTTTAATCTTATCGGCAAATTCATAAAGGCGCACATCGCTAGGGATTTGTATGCTAGTTACTGCGTCATTATCTACGCTTTTGATGGTTTTTTTGTGCTTTTTGCGGCCGCTGCGAGCTATGCTGCCTTCGTAATTAAAGTTTGTATTTTGTGAAGTTTTATAAACATTTACTTGTTTTTTTGTGCTTTGGCGTTCTACTTCTATTGGTTTAAGGGTTAAATCTGGTAAAACCACCACATTTTCATCATCTATTACTATATCAGCACCAAAATTTCCCATAAAATCAAGTCTTTGAGAATTTTCTTTTTTGCTAGTTTGTGGGATTTGCTTTTTTTCTTTTTTCTTTTTATGGATTATTTCGTCTGTATTTAATGAAAACATAGATTCAAGGCGTTTGCTTTGCTCTTGTAATGGGCTTTGTATGCTTGGTTTTTGCTCTGGGTTTTGTTTTTTTCTTACTATCATTAAGCCACGGCGTCTTGGTGCGTTTTGGTTTGGCTGGGTTTGCTGGCTTGTTTGGATTTGCTCGCTTACTTTGGCTTCTTCTTTGATTTGTGGGGTTATTGTGCTTAAATTTTGACTTGGATTTAAAATTTCTGGGTTTGGCTGGCTTGGTTTTTGGCTTTTTTTAGCTGTGCTTTTTGTGGCGGTTTT
>SPMW01000024.1 GCA_009827235.1 Candidatus Campylobacter infans
ATCGCCTTAGTAAAGAAAATGAAAGCACGGTGATTTTTACCCTTGGGCAAAGCCCTGATAATGTGGGGAGATTTTTTGTTTTACTTGGCGGGATTTTATCTGTTTTAATGCTATTAAATGCGCTAATTTTAATGCCATACGCACAACACTTAAATAAAACATTCATCGAATACAAAAAAACAAAATTTAGCCTAAATATCCGTCCTGGCGAGTTTGGACAGCGTTTTGGCGAATGGCTAGTTTTTGCTAATGAACAAGATAAAGAAGAGTTTTCATATAAAAATATCGTTCTTTATAATCCAAATCCGCTTAATGAAAGATTAATCACGGCCCAAAGCGGCGAGCTAATAAATGAAAATAGCGCGCTAGCTTTAAAGCTAGAAAATGGGCGTTTATATGATATTAGCTTACAAAAATGGCAAATAGGCGAGTTTAAGGATATGACAATCCGTTCAAGCATAGCCAGCACGCGTTTTGGGGCGTTTAATTTACTTGAATACTGGAAAGAAGCATTAAGCAACCAAAAGCGTGCGCGAGATTTTAGTATTTATACGCTAGTTGCGCTTTTTCCGCTTGCTTGCGTGCTTTTTGCCCTTAGTTTTGGGTTAATTACGCAACGCTACGAAAATGGCATATTGTATTTTGGTAGCTTTGGCGTTTTGCTTGCGTATTTTGCGCTCATTGTGATACTAGCTAAAAAACCAAGCATTGCGATAATATTGATTTTTACGCTCTTTTTTAGCATTTCATTTCTTACATTTAAGCATAAAATTTTAAGCAAATACTAATGAAAATAGCTCTAATTTACGCATATAATGGCGCTGGTTTTAGTGGCTCGCAAGCTCAGCCACACAAAAATACCATCGAAAATGCGCTAAATGCCACGCTTACGCGACTTGGGATTTTTGAGCCTGTTATTTCAAGCTCGCGCACAGATAAGGGAGTGCATGCGCTAATGCAAGTTAGCACCACGCATTGTGGCGATTTTTGGAGCCAAGAAAAGCTAAAAGAGCAAATCTCTCACCATTTACCGCCTAAGATCACCCTAAAAGCCGTGCGCATCGTAGATGAAAGCTTTCATCCGCGTTTTAGCGCGCAAGCAAGAACTTATCGCTACATCTTAGCCCATAGCGATAAAAACGCCTTTTTGGCCGATTTTGTGTATTATTTTAAACAAATCAATAACGCTAAATTAAAACAAGCTCTTAAAATCTTTTGCGGAGAGCATGATTTTAGCGGGTTTTATAAGCTTGGCTCAAATGAAAAATCTAGCATTAGATGCGTGTATTTTGCTAGCTCACGCTTTTTTAAAACTAGTTTGGGAGATTTTACGCTAATTAGTATAAAAGCCAATGGTTTTTTACGCTCGCAAGTGCGTCTAATGCTAGCAAATGCGCTACAAGCAAGCAGCGATGAAAATGCGATGAATGCGTTAAAAGATAGATTTTTAAATCAAAATTTAAAGGCAAAAATCCCTACTAAAATTCCAGCTCCGGCTCAGGGTTTGTATTTAAAAAAAATTTTTTATTCTAAATTTTAATTATTGCTTTATAAAATACCATCTAGCCTAAAAGCTTAATAAAGGCTTTTAATGCCGTCATAGAGTAGTTTTAGCGTGGTTGCTGCTACTACGCATAAAAATATTATTCTAACAAAGCCGGCTTCTTTTTTTATCACCATATGCGCGCCCAAATACCCGCCGATTAGCTGCCCTGCGCCCATTACAAAGCCTAGGATCCAAAGCACTTGCCCACCAGCTATAAATACGCTAAGAGAAACGATATTTGAGGTAAAATTTAAAGCCTTCGTATGAGCTACGGCGCGTTTTGTTTCAAGTGCTATTAAAGCAAGCATCGCAAAAGTCCAAAAACTACCAGCACCAGGGCCAAAAAATCCATCATAAAAGCCCAAAATTAGCCCAAAAACAATATAAAATGCGTTTTCTTTCATCAAGGCTTTTTTTGCTTGTGTTTTAAAATTTGAGCCAAAAAGCGTGTAAATAAAAATGCCAACTAAAAGCACAGGGATTAAAAAACGCAAAAAGCTAGGATCAATGGCTAAAACGCTTAAAGTCCCAAGTATTGCACCTAGTAGCGTAAAAAATATGCCAATGGCGATTTTTCGCCACTCCACATAGCCTTTGCGCGCGAAGTTAAAAGTCGCTGAGAGCGTGCCAAAACAGCCTTGAAGTTTATTTGTGCCAAGGGCTAAATGCTCAGGCAAACCAACTGCTAAAAGAGCAGGCAAGGCAATTAGCCCGCCACCACCTGCAACAGCATCGATAAAGCCAGCAAACACCGCCACGCCAAAAAGCAAAGCATAGACCCACAAGGCTAATTCGCTCTCCATTTTTTGCCTTTAAATTTTAAAATTTTAATGCTTTAAAGCTAGGCGCGCTCTAATGCATAATCAACGCCAACCTTTGCTAATTCAAGCGTGGCATCGACAAAATTATATTTAGCGTCCAAATAATCCAAAAATAATGGTATTTCAGTACAAGCTGCTATATAAACATCAGCTTTAATTTCTTTTAAGGTTTGGTTAAAAAGTGGCACGAATTCTTTTGTTTTGCCAGCTTTTACCCCATCATAAATGCAAGACATTATTTTTGCTTGTATTTCATCGCTAAAAGCCACGCTATTTAATCCGTTAGCCTCTAAAATCGCATCATAAACCCTAGCTTTTTTGGTGCCGCTTGTAGCAATTACTGCTATATCCTTAGCGCCGCTAAAATCGCGTTTGATTGCATTTAGGGCGGCTTTTGCAATGTGTAAAATTTTAACGCCTGCGCTTTTTTGTATATCATCTGCAAAAAAATGCGCTGTGTTACAAGCCATTAGCATAGCCTCGCAACCAGCGTTTTTTAATAACTTTGCGCTTTGAATTAGCTTTGGCAATGGATTTTGGCCTTGCCCTAAGATAAAGGCTGTGCGATCTTCAATTTGTGCGAAGCTGTCTATTACTATATGCAAATGATCTTGATCTTTGCTTGCTGGGGTTAGATTTATGATTTTTTGATATAAGTCTAAGGTGGCTTGTGGTCCCATTCCACCGATGATTCCTAATTGTTTCATGGTATGTCCTTAGAAATAATTATGGGTGCTTGCCTAAATATTTAGGCAAGCATAAAATTTAGATTAAAATAGGTGCTAGGATAAATCCTAAGATTACAGAAACGGCTACCATTATAGTGCCAGGGATAAAAAATGAGTGGTTAAATACCCAAGTACCGCCTTTTGTAGTGCCAGTATCATCCATAGCAATAGCACCTAAGGTAGTAGGGTAAGTAGGCAACACAAATAGCCCTGAAACAGCAGCAAAGCTAGCCACTAAAATCCAAACGCCATCAGCATTTTCAGGTGAAGTCATACCCATAGCTAGTGCCACAGCTGGCATCATTACCTTTGTAGTAGCAGCTTGTGAGTATAATAAGCAGCTTATGCAATATAGCGCAATCGCTAGCAAGTAAGGATAATCTCTAACAACGCTTGAAGCTACTTCTTTAATCGCATCAAGGTGTCCATTTACAAAAGTAGTACCAAGCCAAGCGATACCGATAATGCAAATGCAAGCTGTCATACCGCTTTGGAAAGTGCTAGTTGAGAGCAATTTGCCAGTATCAACCTTGCAAAATACTACTATCATAAAGCCTATGGTAAGCATAAAGCTAATAATAGCATTATCGCGAGCTAATGGCACGCTATCTTTTGGTATTAGGCCAACGCTTGGAGAAATAGCAAGAGCATAAAGCACAACCGCAATCACACCAATAGCAAAAATAACCACAGAACGCAAAGCATAAGGTGGCAATTCTTCATAATGAGCTTCTTTTATTTCTTTTACCAAGCCAGCAGCTAGTCTTGCTTTATAAGTTTCATCTGTGTCTAATCTTACATTATAAACAACATTTACAAATAAAGCTGTTAAAAGCACAGCTACAAAAGTAGTGCTAATGCAAATAAATAAAAGCATAGGATAGCTTACGCCAAGAGGCTCACAAACGCCTGTCATCGCAACAAAAGCAGCTGAAATAGGGCTGGCTGTGATGGCTACTTGACTTGCTACCACGCTAAGTGATAACGGAGCCGATGGCTTGATGTTTTGTCCTTTTGCAACCTCTACTATTACAGGGATTACAGCAAAGGCTGTGTGGCCTGTACCAGCTAAAATAGTAAGCAAATAAGTAACAACCGGCGCTAAGAAATTCACATGCTTTGGATTTGCGCGTAAGATTTTTGAAGCGACTTGCACCAAATAATCAAGCCCCCCAGCAACTTGCATTGCTGTGATAGCTGAAATAACAGACGCGATGATTAAGATTACATCTATTGGGATGTAAGTCATCTTTGTCTCCATACCTAGTACTACTGTAAGCACGATAACGCCAAGGCCACCGGCATAACCAACGCCCATGCCACCTAGCTTTACGCCTAGATAGATACCAGCGAACAATACAGCAATCTGTAAGACTAGCATTATATCCATGACTACTCCTTAAAATAAACTTAGCTTGTAAAAGCTTCGTTTAAATTATATTATATTAAGTTATTAAAACTTGCTTAAAATGATAAAAATTTATTGAAATTTTCGTGATTTTGATTGAAATTTACAAAAATTATATATTTTTTAATAAATAATTTTAAAATTTTAATACTTCTAACAAGGCCATAAAATAAGCTAAGAATGAATAAAAAAAAAATATAAATTTTAATCTAGCTTTAAAATTAAAAGCCATTTTAAAGCTAAGGCTAGATTAAATAATTTTAATAAAATTTATATTTGATATTTTGCCGTTTATTTTTTGTAGGTATTTTCTCGCGTTGAAATTTCTATAATTTCTATTATTAAAATTTCATCTTGTTTTATACCAATAACGCGATAATTGCCTACACGCCAATGCCAATAATTTTTAAAGGCTTCAAGTTTAGTAACACTTTTTATCGCAAATGGATTTTCTATTTTTTCAAGCTCTTGTAAAAATGTGCGTATTTTCAAAGCACCAATCTTATCGCCTTTTTCAATTTTTTTTAGCTCTTTATCTGCTGTGTGTTTTAGGATAATTTCATACATTTAAGCCCATTTCTGCTCTTACTTCTGCTCTTATTTTGTCTTGTTCGGCTTGTGGCAATTTTTCAAAGTATGCATTTATTTTCTTTATTGATGGTGCTTGTGCTAGAGTGTAGTTTTTTGGCTCATTTAGGCTCTTTTTAAGTTTTGTTTTTAAAAACTTAATTAGCTCTGTTGTGTGTTTAATTTTTTCGTTTAAGTCTTGTTTGATTTTTTGCTTTTTATTTTCTGCGTTTATTAGCGCGTTTAAAAGCTGTTTTTTATTCATATTTGAATATTTATCATAATTTATCGTTGCTGGCATTTTCTCCCCTTTATTAAAATTTCACAAAAAAGCCCCGCTTTTAAGCGGGCGTAGTTTATTTTTGGTAGTCTTTTGTTTCTACCCAGATTATCGCGCCAAGCTCTACATCGTAAGTTTTGCCGTCTTTTTTGATTTTTTCATCATCGCTTAATAAAGCAGAAAAGCCCCACCAGCCAGCAAGCGGCATAGTAAAGCTAAACTCACCGCGTTTGTTTGTTTTAATTTCTTGGGTGATGTGATCTTCGCTTGGAGCTTTTAAGCCTTTATCATTTAGGTATTCAACCTCGACTATCACATCTGCGGCCGGCTTGCCCTTATACATTACCACGCCACTAAAATTATTGCCCGCATATAGCCCAAAAGGCCTAGTTAGCGGGATAATCTCAGCCTTTAATCCTACGCTTTGATCCCAGCCATCGCCCGCGCCATAAGCATCTACTACGCTTTTTGCTGTGTGGTGGATGAAAATTTGCTCATTTGGTTCAAAATACGGCTCTAAATCCACATAAAAAATATGCACCGCAGGCTCTTTTATATTGTAATTAGCGTTATAAAATCGCATATTGTTTTGTTTTTGTTCTTTTAGGGTTTTTAGCATATCGCTTTTTTTGCCATTTATTAGCACGCCAGCACTTTTAGGCAGTGGTATATCCATTAAAGTGCCCTCAAATGGATGAGCGAATTTATAAGTTAGCGAAATTTTATCGTTATCAGTGCTAGAAGTTGATGGAATAACCATACCAAAATGCGCATAAGCCATACTTGCAAAAAGCATAGCGCCAAAAGCTAGTTTTTTCATATTTTCTCCTTTAAAAAGCCTAGATTATAAAAAATATTCTCTTAAAAGCGCATAAAAGCACGATTTTTAGCTATAATCCGCGAATGCTTAAAAAATCAAAATTTAATGAAAATCTTATTTTTCCAGATTCTAGTGGCTTAAATGAAGGCTTAAAAAAAGCCCTTGAAAAGCTTAACGGGCGCGGTTTTGGCGCATTTTTTAGCCACGAAATAGACAAAATAGTAAAAAATGTCTTTGCTAAACTTAAAGAAGATTATTTTGCTGAGTTTGCCTTAAATGATGATGATGTGCCGCTTTGTGCGCTTGGGCTTAGTAATTATGGCTTAAATGAAATCGGCTATAATTGCGAGCTGCAAATATTGCTATTATATAAGGATTTGCGCGGATTTAACGCTAGGGATTTAGCAGTAGCTTATGAAGAAAGATTAAAAGCTAAAAGTCCAAATTTTAAAATTCAAATCCAAGAAATCAGCACCGCATTTAATAATTTCAAAGATGATATGCAAGCCAAAAGCAATATAGCAAGCTTGCGCTATATTTGTGCTTCTAAAATTTTATATAAGCAAGCAAAAGAAATTTTTAATGCGCTAAAAGCATACAAAAAAGACGAGTTTATTAGCTATCATTTAAATGCGCTTAAACCTTATGATGATGTGCTTTTGCTTAGCCAAAAACCAGATTTAAAAAGCGGTTATGGCGGATTTTTTGATTATGAGCGGGCTTTAATGCTACTTAGCCTAGATGGCAAAGCAAGCACAAATGCCCTAAAATACATCAGCGAAAAAGAATATAGCGAGCTGGTTTTAGCAAGTGAGTTTTTAAGCTCTTTGATGAGCGCATTAAGGCTTAGCGGCGGTAATGATAGCATCGATGCTAGATTTTTAGCCCCAGCTGCAAAACTGCTAAAAATAAAAGAAAAACGAGATTTAGACACGCAAATTTTATTAGTAGCTAAAACCCTAACCGCTATGCAAAAAATCGCCGTGTATTCACGCTATTTATTGCGTGTGGCTTTTTATAGGTATTTTAGTAGCAATCTTAGTTTTAAGCAGTTAAGAGCTAGTAAAAGAGCAGGGCATTTTTATTTAATAAACGAAACAATTTATACACCACTTCATGCTAAAAGCCCTGATTTATTAAATATTTTAGAGCATATTAGCACCTTGCCTGATTTGGCTTTTAAGTTTCATATAGAAAGCATTTTATACATTAAAAACGCCCAAGCTAGCAAAACAAGCCTAGAAAATGCCATACCGATATTTAAAAAGCTATTTTTTAGAAAAAACGCTTTTTGGATTTTAAAAGCCTTGCTTGATGGCGAACAGCTTTTTAGCCTGGTTAAACCTATGGAGCATACGCGCCATTTAGCACAATTTAATAATTATAAATATAGCGTAGATGAATATAGTTTGGTTTGTGTTTATGAGCTTGAAAATATAACTGATGGCTATTTTGCTAAGCTTTTTGAGAGTCTAAGTGAGCAAAATAAGGCACTTTTAAAATTAACAGCCCTAATGCATGAAGTCGCAAAAGGCCAAAGCAGCGATGATAGCAAGCACGCAATAATGGGAGCAAATATATTTAGGGCTTATATGAATAAGCTAGATTTTAATGGTTCGTGTGTGAATTTGGGCGTGAATTTGGTTAAAAATCATTCGCTAATGAATAAGGCCATCAATGAAGGTATCAACGCTCAAAGCGTGCTTAGTTTAATTTCTCACATAGAGGGCAAAACAGCACTTAAAATGCTATGTGTGCTAACTTATGCCATTATCAAAACCCAAAACGACAGCACGCATATTGGCATTAAAATTTCAAGCCTTAAAGATTTATACGAAAAAGCCCTTGCTAGCTTTAAAAATACCGACCACAGCGTGCTTGGCTCAGCTAGACTGCGCGCTAAAAAAGAAATTTTAATTAAAAAACAAGACGAGTTTGTAAGCTATGATAAAAGCACGCAAGATAAAATTTTATCCATAAAATCAACCTTGCTTTTTATTTTTTATCCTGCAAGCGAAATTTTAAAAATAGCATCTTGGGCGATTTGTTGCGCTAATATCGATTTGAAGGTTAAAAGCGATGATGGATTTTGTGCTGAATTGATAGTAAGAAGAGGGTGGAATTTAACTCTTGTATTAAGCGAGCTAGCTAGGTATGATTTAGCTTATATGGAGGCTTTTGAGCTTTTTGATAATAAATTTTTTATTAAATTAAAATACACAAAGCAAGTAAGCCAAAACGAGCTTAAAAGCTTGCATTCAAAGCTAATAGGCGCGCTTTGTGATAAAAACGAAGCAAAAATCAAGGCTGTTAAAATTTTAGAAAACGAGCTAAAAATAAATGCGAGTTATTTAGAAAACATCGCTAAAATCGGCATAAACGCAAAAGACGCACAAGGCTTTATGGCTTTTGTTTTAAGCATTTTGGATAAATGCGATTTTAAATTAAGCGATGCGCGCATTCAAACAATCAAAAATCGCACGCGCAATGTGTTTTTAATCCATAAAGATAAGGATTTTGATAAAAAAATAGCTCAGTTTAAAGAGTATTTGATCAACGAATAAAGGGCAAGAATGTGTGGGATAATAGGCTATATCGGCAAAAATGAAAAAAAAAGCATTATATTAAATGGCTTAAAAGAGTTAGAGTATCGTGGCTATGATAGTGCTGGCTTTGGAGTGATTGAGCATAATGCTAATGAGGCGCAAATTTCATATTTTAAAGCCACTGGCAAGCTAGAAAATTTAAGGCTAAAATGCGCTGATTTTACAAGCACTGGCTTAGGCGCAGCCATAGGACACACAAGATGGGCAACGCACGGCAAACCAAATGAAATAAACGCCCATCCGCATTTTGGCAAATATAGCTTTGTTATTCACAATGGCATAATAGAAAATTACAAAGAGCTAAAAGACGAGCTAAGCGCGCAAGGCGTTAGCTTTCTTAGCCAAACAGATAGCGAGGTGATAGTGCATTTATTTGAGCATTATAATAAAAGCGCAACTTCGCCTTTACAAGCTTATAAAATGACTATTTCAAGGCTTCGCGGTGCTTTTGCTACCTTGCTAATTACAAAAGATGCGCCAAATTCTATATTTTTTGCCAAAAATGCTGCGCCACTTTTGATTTGTAAAGATAGCCAAAATATTTATTTTGCAAGCTCAGATGCACCGCTAATTGGCTTATGTGATGAGGGTGCTTATTTAGATGATGGGGTTTATGGCGTGGCTTTTTATGAGCAAGAAGCGCAAATTCAAGCCTTTAACGCAAAAGGCGAGCAAATAAACTTAAACTACACAAGCTTGCCAAAAGATAAAGGCTACGCGCAAAAAGGCGGTTATCGCTTTTTTATGGAAAAAGAAATTTTTGAACAAAGCGAGGTTGTAAATGAATGCTTAATGGGGCGTTTAAATGGAGAAAAAATTAACTTAGATATCGATGAAAGCGTGCTTTTAGGCATTGATGAGGTTGTGCTTTGTGCTTGCGGGACTAGCTATCATGCAGCGCTGGTGGCTAGTTATTTGTTTGAGAGAATTGCAAAAATTAGAGCAAAAGTAGAAATAGCAAGCGAGTTTCGTTATAAAAATCCCTTTTTAAATCCAAGCTCACTTTTTATAGCAATCTCACAAAGTGGCGAAACAGCCGATACTCTCCAAGCCCTAAAAATCGCCAAAGATGCAAGGCTTAAAACCTTGGCTATTTGTAATGTGGATAATTCAAGCATAGTGCGCCTTTCACAAGAAGTGCTTTTAACGCGCGCAGGCATTGAAAAGGGCGTAGCAAGCACAAAGGCATTTGCTACACAAATAATTTGTTTGTGGTTGCTTGCCTTGCGCCTTGGCGAATTAAAAGAGCAAAACTCGCCCTTAGAAAATCAAAATTTAAATAATGCTGATTTTAGCGCGCAAGATAGCATAAAAGCGCACAAAAACGCCCTAAGCCAAGTGCCGATGATTTTAGCCAACAAACAAGCCTTACAAGAAAAAATTCGCCGTCTTTGTAAGCATTATTTACACGGGCATGGATTTTTCTTTATCGGGCGTGATATTTTTTATCCGCTTGCGCTTGAAGGCGCGCTAAAATTAAAAGAAATTAGCTACCTTCACGCCGAAGGCTACGCAGCGGGCGAGATGAAGCACGGCCCAATCGCGCTTGCTGATGAAAGGCTTTATACCATCGCACTTTTGCCAGCAAATTTATTATATGACAAAACAAAATCCAATGTAGAAGAATTAGCCGCAAGGGACGCTTTTATCACGGCTATTTCGCCATTTGAGATTGATATAGCTGATGATTATATAGCTAGTTTTGCCCATAATCATTATATGTGTGAGTTTTTTGAAATGATGATTGCGTTACAGCTTTTTGCGCTTGAAATTTCAATAAAACTAGGCAATGATGTAGATATGCCAAGAAACTTAGCAAAAAGCGTAACCGTAGAATAAAGCGTGTTATCGGCGGATTAAAATTTTGCTGATTTTATTTGCTTAAATTTTGAAATTTTAAAATTTTAAAATTTCAAAAGAGTTTTTATAATTTTTTTTGCTGAATGGTTAAAATTTGCGCGTTTAATTTGCGCATTAAAATTTTGTGCGTTTAAAATTTGCCAAAAGGGCTAAATTAAAATTTTGTTTAGCCCAGCTTAAATCTAAACATTAAATCTAAAATGCATTATATCGCCATCTGCGACCACATAATCCTTGCCCTCTAAGCGCATTTTGCCAGCCTCTTTGGCCTTAGCCTCGCCTCCACAAGCTATAAAATCATCATAGCTAATCACCTCAGCCCTAATAAAGCCTTTTTCAAAATCATTATGTATCACGCTAGCTGCTTTTGGTGCTTTAAAGCCTTTGCTAATCGTCCATGAGCGCACTTCTTGGACACCTGCTGTGAAGTAGCTAATTAAGCCAAGTTTTTCAAAAGCGGTTTTGATTATAAGCTCTAAGCCACTTTGCTCGCAGCCAAGTTCATTAAGCATTTGATGGGCCTCTTCTTCATCAAGTGCTACTAATTCTTCTTCAAGCTTAGCGCATAATTTAATAAAAGGCGCATTTTGGCTGTTTGCGTATTCTTTTAAGGCCTTAGAATACGCATTATCCGCGCTTAGCCCAGCTTCATCTACATTTGCGCCATAGATTATTTGCTTTGCGCTTAAAAGCCTTAATTCTTTATTTAAACTAGCAAAAATTTCATTATCGATTTTATTAAACAAACTTGCTTTTTCTCCGTTATTTAGGTGAGCTAAAAGCTCATTTGCTAGCTCTAATTGCGCTTTTGCGTTTTTATTCGTGCCACTTTTAGCCTCTTTGCTTAGCTTTTCGATTTTTTTGCTTAGTTGTTCAATATCTGCTAAGATTAGCTCGGTTTCTATTGTTTGGACATCGCGCAAGGGATCGATGGAATTTTCTACATGCGTTATATTTTCTTCATCAAAGCAACGCACGATATGTAAAAGCAGCGCGCTTTCTCTCACATTTGCTAAAAATTTATTACCAAGTCCCTCGCCCTTACTAGCTCCGCGCACAAGCCCTGCGATATCGACAAATTCAATCTGCGAATGCATTATGCGCTGTGGATTTACGATTTTAGCAAGCTCATTTAATCTAAAATCTGGCACTTCAACTACTGCGTGATTTGGCTCGATAGTACAAAATGGATAATTAGCTGCTTGGGCGTTTTGGGCTTTTGTTAGGGCGTTAAAGGTCGTGGATTTGCCTACATTTGGCAAGCCTAAAATTCCTACTGCTAAACTCATTTTATAGCCTTTTTATTAGGTGATTTTTTAGCGATTTTTTGTTTTAGTGGCGAAATAACAATATCCTTACCATCTTGCATTAAATTATCAAGTCCCAAAAAATAATGCACCAAGGCTCGCACGCCAGCCCCGCTAGCACCAGAGGGATTTACGCCCCAAGCTTTATTTACATAAGCAGGCCCTGCTATATCAAGGTGAAGCCATCTGTCTTTGTATTCATCTTTTATAAATTTATCTAAAAATAATCCAGCCGTAAGCGAGCCACCATAGCGCGTGTTTGCAGCATTGCTAATATCGGCAATATCAGATTTTAAAAGCTCTCTTAAATGCTCGTTAAATTCCAAAATACTAAAAAACTCGCCACTTGCCTTGCTTAATTTATAAAACTCGCTTTGTAAATCATAATTATTGCCTAAAATCCCGCTGGTGTATTCTCCAAGCCCTACCACGCAAGCACCTGTAAGCGTTGCTATATCTATAATTAAATCAGGTTTTATATTTTCTTGCGCCCAGCTAAGCGCATCAGCTAGCACCAAGCGACCCTCAGCGTCTGTATTTTTAATCTCTATGCTAAGTTTTGAATGCGAAATAAGCACATCATCAGGTTTATAAGCTTTGGAGCCTATGGCATTTTCTACTGCGCCTAGGACTGCGTGAATTTCAAATGGTAATTTTAAAAGTGCTGCTGCGCGAATGGTATTTAGCGCAGCTATGGCTCCGCTTTTATCGGCCTTCATCGTTAGCATATAATCGCTTGGTTTTAGGCTAAGTCCGCCAGTATCATAAGTAACGCCCTTGCCGACAATTACGATTTTTAGGGCATTGCTTGCGCCTTTATAGCTTAGATGAATTAAGCGTGGCGGATTTGGGCTAGCTTGCCCTACGGCTAGTAGCGCGCCCATTTTTTGTTTTTGTAATTCTTTTTCATCTAAAATTTCACATTTAATGCTTGGTATTTGCTCGCTTAAATCTATAGCATCTTTTGCCATGCGTTTTGGCGTGTAATTTTGCGGGGTTTCATTTACCATATCGCGCGCTGTGTTTGTGGCTTGGGCTATGATTGTGCCGTATTCTAAGCCTAAAAGTGCTTTTTTATTTTTTAGTTTTTGTTTGGTGTAGCTTTGGGTTGAGATGATTAGTTCTTTAATATTTTGCTCTTTTTTTTCGCTTTTGTATTTTTGGTAGCTATAAAGCCCTAAAATCGCGCCCTCGCTAAGAGCTAAAAAGCTCATTTTATCAGCATCATCTCTAAAATAACTAGCCATTTTCACGCTAGAAATTTTAAACGCGCTAATAGCTCTTAACCCGCTAGCTACTCCATCGCGCAAAGAACTAAGGCTTAAATCCTTAATGCCCACATACACGCGCTTTTGCTCGTTTAAGCTCAGCACGCCACTGCCTTTATAATCATAAAAGCTAAACTCATTTTGATCTTTTATAAACTCATTGTTTAAATTTTTATCCACTATAAAAATTAATTCATAATCAGCCTTAATCTGGCTTAGTTTTTTTTCACTTAGTGTGATTTTCATTTTTTCTTAGCTCCCTTCTTTCAAGTATAGTTTTTTCTAATTTTTTAAAGCCATATAAAAATGTGCCTAAAATCAATACAAGCAACGGCACGCCGATATACCAATGTTGCTCTATTAAATGTATAAATTCCCAAATCGCCTCGCCAAAATACCACGCTAATATTATAGTAATCCCAGCCCAAATCCAAGCACTAATAAGATTTATAAAAGCAAATTTGGCTGCGCTATACCTTGTAATGCCTATGCTCATTGGTATAACCGTGCGAAAGCCATATAAGTAGCGTTGCACAAAAATCACGGGCCAGCCGTATTTTTCAAGCAATAAATGCGCTATGGCAAATTTTCGCCTTTGTGAGCGCAATTTTTTTTGTATGTATTTTTTATTATAACGCCCGATATAAAAATAAATTTGATCCCCCACAAAACCGCCAAGGCCAGCCACAAAAATAATCAAATAAAGATTCACATCGCCCTTATGCGCTAAAATCCCAGCCAAAATCAAAGCCAGCTCACCTTCTAAAATACACCAGCCAAAAATAATTAAATAAAAATAATCTTTATATTGATATAAAAGATTTTCAAAAAAACTTTCCAAAATTTCACCTTTATCATAAACTTAAAACACTATAAATTTTACACTCTTTGCTTAATGCTTTTGTCCCGCCAAGGCCTACTAAATCAATAATAAAACAAGCCTCAACTAAATGCGCATTTAGCTGTTTGATTAGCTTTGTGCTAGCTATGGCCGTGCCACCAGTAGCTATTAAATCATCAATCAAAAGCACACGCGGATTTTTAATATCTCTAAAAGCATCTATGTGCATTTCAATTTTTGCCGTGCCGTATTCGAGCGCGTAGTGCTGTGAGATTGTGGTATAGGGGAGTTTGCCAGCTTTTCTTATAGGCACAAAACCTTTTTTAAGCTCACTTGCAAGTGCTGCGCCAAAAATAAATCCGCGACTTTCAATGCCTGCTATAAAATCAATATTTTGCTTTTCATAACGCTCTTTTAAATGCAAAATCAGCTTATTAAACATATCCTTATCATTTAAAAGCGTGGTTATATCGTAAAATAACACGCCATCTTGTGGAAAATTTGGTATTTGGCGGATTGAGTTTAGTAATTTTGTTTTAAAATCCATTTTTATCCTTTTTTTATAATAGAGCTTCTATTTTGCCCTCAAGCTCTTTAATTCTTTGATTTAATTTATCATTTTCTAAGCGGTATTGAGAATTTCTTGTGCGAAGTCCTGTTACATCGCTTTTGATTTTATTTAGTTCATCTGTTAATATATCGATATTGCCAAGGCTTCTTTGGAGCTGGACTTGTAATTTACGAATAACTATTTCGGTATCATCAAGATTAGTTTTCATATAATCTCGCATCGTGCGTTCTTTATTAAGCAAAGTTTTATAATAAAACGCCATCACCCCAAGATAAATAACTAAACATATTAAAAAAGTATATAATATAAAATCTATTGTCATTTATATCCTTATTAAATGATATTTTATTACCTAGCATTTTGCTAAATTTTAAAATTTAACTAAATTTTAAAATGCGCCTTTCGTGCCTGCCACCTTCAAACTCCGTGCTAAAAAATGTTTTTATAATATCTTGTATTACGGCATTGCCAAGCATTCGCCCACCAAAAGCTAGCACATTTGCGTTATTGTGCGCTCTTGCTAATCTTGCGCTAGTTTGATCGTGGCAAAGCGCGCATCTAATGTGTTTGTGGCGATTTGCGGCCATTGAAATGCCTATACCAGTGCCACAAGCTACAATCCCAAAAGCATTCAAATCAGTTTTTAAATACTCGCTCAAAATCAGCGCAAAATCCGGGTAATCCACACTTTGGCTAGCATTATTCGTGCCTAAATCCACATAACTTATGCCCAAATCATCAAGCACTTGCTTTGCATATTCTTTAACGCAAAACCCCCCATGATCGCTAGCTAGAAATACTTTCATTTATCTTCTACTCGCTTTCTAAAATTTTATTATTAGCAAACATTTCTTTGAGTTTAAAAGGATAACCTTTAACTGTTTTGTCCCAGCTTTGCAAATAAATGTCTAAAATGTAACGCATAGCCTCAATCTCACTGCGGTTTGAAAAGGCTCTATTTTCTGCCCAATTACACTGAAAAGGTAGGTTGTTGCCATTTGGCACAAGTGTTTTAATGCGTTTTAGCGAGGTGTAAAAGCAATCTTTCGTGTCGTTTTTGTTGATAACCAAAAAATAATAATCATAGCCTATTTTTAGCTCATTTGCGAGCATTTCGTGGAATTTATCCCAAGCCAAAGGCATATTTTTCACGCCACTTAAAGCATATCCCATTCCAAGTTTTGAGCTACAATTATCCGCCGCGCTGTTATTTAAATCAGAAATTTTTACATTGACAAAAATTTCATCTTTTTGGCAAATTTTAAAGTCAAACCACTGCCTAATGCTTGAAATTTCAACTTCTTTGAATTTGTGTGAGAGTTTTTGCAAAATGATATTTTCATTTGTGGCTGAATTTAGCCTGCCGTCATCATTTTCGCTTACAAGTTCAACGCCTGCGCTTTGCAAAAAATCAACAATGTTTTCTAAATATTTCATCATCTATCATCGCCTCTTGTAAGGATTTTTGCGCAAAAATGTATCTCCCGCCCGTTACAAAACCCATTTGCTCCCAGTCGATTTGATTAAGCAAGTAAGCTGTTTTTTCTAAATCAAGCGGAGTTTTTGGAAAAAGCGCCAAAACTGAGCCGTCCCATTTTTTGCACTCATTGACAAAAAAGGGCTTTTTGTTTCGGGTTTTGCAATTTACATAAATTCTAGGCTCATTCTCCCTAAAATTCACAGCTCGTCCCCAAGCCCACCAATTACTTTCATCAAATTTTTTTATGGCTCGTTTTATCAAAATGTCTTTGTGTTTTTCAAGGGCTAAATCATATTTTTGATAAATCATCTTTTTTAGTTTGCCTGTTTTTGCCGTTTGCGAGCAAACAAATTCATCGCCTTTATCGCTCAAAAAAAGCTCGTCTTTTCCGCTTACTGCGCCCACTTTTATGTCAAAAAACGCACCCAAAGGTTTGACATTTAACTTTGTGCTAAAAGAGATAATGCCGTCTTTTATCAGTAAATGTTTTTCGCCGCTAAAAGTCTGCGTTTTGTGTGAAAAATTGCCCTTTTCATAGCGAAAAATGCAAACATTAGGACAAGCCTCATCAAACAACCTTGTATCTCCATAGTCAAAATAATGCGTAATAGTGCCATTTTTTAAAAGCAATTCATTGACATATCTTGCCGAAGTGAGTTTGATAAAATCTCTTGGAGTGATGAAAATCAGCTCGCCGTTTTGTTTTAAGTGATGAAAGCATTTTTCGATGAAGTAAAGATATAAATTTGCTTCAACCTTTATGTTTGTTTCGTGCGTAATGTGTAGGAATTTGTTATCCACATAGGGCGGATTGCCGATGATGGTGTCAAATTTTTGGCTTATGAGATAGTCGAAAAAGTCTATATTTAGCACTTTGTCATTTGTGATTAAGCTCTTGTCAATTTCGATAAATACGGCATTTTCATCAAGGCATTTTTTAAAGGCGAGCTTGCCACAACTTGGCTCTAAAAGTCTGCCATTTTTGTTTTGTATGAGGCTAATGCACTTTTCTACAAGCACTTGCGGGCTAAAAAATTGCCCTAAATGGCGATTAAGCCCCGATTTAGTGAGTTTAAAATTTTTAGTTCTCATACCTGACCTTAAATTTAAAATGCTTTTAATCCCTGGCGCTTTTGGCGTATTTTGGATCATTTTCTAAGCTATCAACGAATCTACCCACGCGCTCCCAGCGCACCTTATAATCTTTATCCCAGCTAAAATACACAAACCACGGCTTACCAACTATATATTTATACTCCACCGCACCCCAAAAACGGCTATCATTGCTGTTTTCGCGGTTATCTCCCACCATAAAAAACTCATCATCTTTAACCTTAAAATAAAAGGCATTAAAGCTAGCATCATCTATTATTTGAAGTGCTGGCAATTCATCTACATAAATAGGATCCATAGCAAATTGCCCTTTTGATTTTGCAAGCATTGCGATGGTAAAAATATCTAATTTTTGCCCGCCAAAATTATCTTTTCTTTCATTTAAATCATAGTGAATGCCAGCATTTTTGTAAGGTTCTTTGATAAAAAGCTTGCCATTTAGCCTTACTAAATCATTTTGATCATAATGCTTTTTCATATATTCATCGCCCTCGCTTGCCCTTAAATACATAGTATTTGGGGCAAAAATCACTTCATCGCCAGATTTTGCAAACATTCTTTTTACATAATAAATTTTAGGCTCTAATGGATAGCGAAACACCACTATATCGCCACGCTTTGGACGCTCGCCTTGCCATAAATGCCCATCTTTGTCAAAATCAAAAGCCACGGGAATTTCAAGCCAAGGAATATGCGGAATACTCATACCATAGCTAAATTTTTTCACAAACAAAAAATCGCCTATCAAAAGTGAGTTTTTCATTGAGCCACTTGGTATAACAAAGGCTTGGGCTACAAAAAATATAAAAAATAAAACAATTATTATGGTGCCAGTCCAGCTAGCACTAAATTTATTAAAGGCACTAAAAGCTTTTATGATTTTATCTTTCATTTAATTTACGCTCTTTTGCTGATTTTAGGGTATTTGATAGTAGCATTGCAATAGTCATAGGGCCTACTCCACCTGGCACTGGCGTGATAAAATCGCATTTATCTTTTAAATTTTCAAAATCACAATCCCCAACTAATTTGCCATTTTCAAGGCGATTTATACCTACATCGATGATTATTGCGCCTTCTTTTACCATTTCTGGCTTTATAAAATTTGCCTTGCCAATAGCTGCTATTATTAAGTCAGCATTTTTGCTAAATTGTGCTAAATTTTTGGTTTTTGAGTGCGCTATGGTTACGGTAGCACCAGCATTTAATAAAAGTGCTGCCATAGGCTTGCCTACTATATTGCTGCGCCCGATTACAAGGGTATTTAAGCCTTGCGGGTTGATATTGTATTGTTTTAAAAGCTCCATTATGCCAAGTGGAGTACAAGGCACAAAGCCATCTAATCCGCTAACTAGCGCGCCTATATTTTGAGCGCAAAATCCATCTACATCTTTTTTTGGGTCTATTTTGCGTAAAATTTCATTTGTGTTTATGTGCTTTGGTAATGGCAACTGAACTAAAATCCCATCTATGCTATCATCGGCATTTAGCACATCTATTAGGCTAATTAATTCTTGCTGCGTTGTATTCGCGCTTAATTTATGCATCACAGAACCCATTTGACACGCCAAACAAGCCTTTTGCTTGCTTGCTACATAGGTTTGGCTTGCTGGTTCATCGCCTACTAAAATTACCGCCAAAGTCGGCGTAATGCCCTTTTGTTTTAATTTTATAACTTCGTTTTTGATTTCGTCTTTTATTTTTTGGCTTGTGGCTTTACCATCAATTAAAGTCATTTGGCGTCCTTTTTATGCGTTTTTAATTAAAAAATGCGTATGATAGCAAAATTTTTTTAAGCACAAGTTGAATAAATGGCTAATTTTTCTTATATTTTTTTATGCGCATTAATTTTTTGCTGTTTTGGCTTTTTAAATGCTGAGGATTTTATATCTAAAAGTGAATACGCCAGAATGCTTTTTGCTAATCCGCGTGGCATAGGGTGCGATAAATGCCACGGCGAAAAAGGCGATGGCAAGGTGATTTCAATATATAAAATTTACGATAAAGCCACATCAAAGCTACAAAGCAAAAAGCTAGTTGCCCCAAGAATCAATAATTTAGAATACGAAATTTTTTACAAAGCAGTAAAAAACTCATCAGTAGAAAAAACAAAAAATATGATGCCACGATATTTTTTAACAGATAATGAAATTTTAACTCTCTATGATTATCTTCAATCACTCAATAAGGACAAAAAATGACTAACGAAAAAGCTTTTAGCAAAGCCAAAGATTACATAAGCGGTGGCGTTAATTCGCCTGTGCGCGCTTTTAAAAGCGTAAAGGGTTCGCCTGTATTTATTGAGCGGGCAAAAGATGAGTTTTTATACGATATCCAAGGGCAAAAATACATTGATTTTGTGTTAAGCTGGGGGCCGATGATTTTAGGGCATGCTGATAAAGATGTGGTAAATGCAGTTATCAAAACAGCTCACAAGGGGCTAAGCTTTGGCGCGCCTTGCACGCTTGAGACGCAACTAGCTAAGTTAATTTTAAGTAAATTTAGCTGGCTTGATAAAATTCGCTTTTGCGCTAGTGGCACAGAAGCTACAATGAGTGCTATTCGCCTAGCCAGAGCTTATAGCAAAAAAGATGATATTATAAAATTTGAAGGTTGCTACCACGGCCATAGCGATAGTTTGCTGGTTAAAGCTGGTAGCGGGGCTACTACTTTTGGCACTTCAAGCTCAGATGGTGTGCCAAATGATTTTATCAAACACACGCATTTAGCCACTTATAACGACATTCACAGCGTAGAGCGTTGCTTTGCTAAAAGCAATCAAATAGGCGCTGTGATAATAGAGCCAATCGCTGGTAATATGGGGCTTGTCCCAGCGCATTTGACCTTTTTAGTGCGCCTTAGGGATTTATGCCGTGCAAATGGCGCGGTGTTGATTTTTGATGAGGTTATGAGCGGATTTAGAGCTAGCCTTACGGGCAGTTATAAGTTTAATAAAGTAAAAGCCGATATAGTAACATTTGGCAAGGTTATAGGTGGGGGTATGAATGTGGCTGCATTTGCTGGGAGCGATGAAATAATGAGCTTAATCAGCCCGCAAGGTGGCGTCTATCAAGCAGGCACGCTAAATGGCAATCCAGTAGCCATGGCAGCAGGCATTGCCACGCTAAGCAAGCTTTATGCCATGCCACATATTTACGAAAAACTAAACGACAAGGCAAAAGCTATTTTAAAAGCCATACAAAATAGCGCAAAGAAAAAAGGCATCGCCATTCAAACCGCCCATCGCGGCTCGATGTTTGGCTTTTTCTTTAATGAAAATAAGATCCAAAACTACGCCGATGCCCTAAAAAGCGACACCAAAATGTATGCGAAATTTCATAATCAAATGCTAAAACGAGGCGTTTATCTTGCGCCTAGTCAGTTTGAAACTAGCTTTATTTGCACAAAAATGGGCAAAAACAGCCTAGAAAAAGTCATAGAGGCCATAGAAAACAGCTTTAAGGCACTTTAAAATTTGCTATTTTTTGAAATTTTAAAATTTTGGCAAGTTGTAAAATTTTGCCAAATTTTAAAATCTAAGCAAATTTTAAAATTTCGGTAAATTTAAAACTTAAAATTTTAATAAGTTTTAAAATTTCAAGCTAGCAAAACCCAAGATTTCAAGCTAGCCATAATTTGCTAGCTTTAAAATTTCGGCAAGTTTAAAATTTCGGTAAATTTAAAACTTAAAATTTTAATAATTTTTAAAATTTATGCTTGAAATATTACTCATTTTAAATTTTTATAAGTGCTTTCATCTCGCTTTGAAATTTTAATTATTTCAATAATTTTAAATTCGCCATCTACAATTTTAGCAACTATTCTATAATCACCTAAACGCCAGCGCCAACGATTATCTGCAAATCCCGTAAGTCGTTTTGCGTTTGGTAGCTTACAAGGATTATCACTTGTTGATAATTTTTCATTTAAAAAAATTACAATTTTAGAATGTTCGCTAGGCGTAGATTTTTCTAATTTATTCAAAAATTTTAAAACTTGTTTTGTAAGCTGTATTTCATAGTTCATCGCCATAATCCCTATTTATTTCATCATCTACTTCTTGCCTTAATTTTGCCTGTTCTGCGCTTGTAAGAGAATTTAAATATTTATTTGCTTTTTCAATATGCCCTGAATTTTTTAGAGATATAAATTCTAATTTTGGCTTATCAATTCGTTCTTTTAATTTCGCTTTCAAAAATGAAATTAAATCGCTATTAGCTTTAATTTTTTTTTGTAAATCAGCTTTCATTTTAATTTCTTTTTTTTCTGCGTTTAGTAGAGAAGTTAAAAGCTGTCTTTCTGTCATATTTGAATATTTTTCATAATTAATAGCAACCATTTTGCCCTCCTTTTTTGATTGATTAGCTATAATATTAGCTTGCGAAATTATAGCATAAATTTTAAGCATTTTTTTGCTTTTTTTCATAAAAATTTTAGCATTTTTTCTTGCTTTTTTATTATTTTTTGCTATAATTTTTGTTATTTTCAAAGGGCAAAAATGCAATTAAACGAGGCTAAAAATAGTATTTTTACGCCATTTTATTTATTTAGTGCCATAAGCGTGGTGCTTTATGAAATGCTAAGCACCGCTTTTATTTATTTGCCACCACTAATAGGCGTATTTTTTAGCTATTTGATACTTTCTAAAAGCGATGCTCAGCGCAGTTTAAGCGGCCTTGCTGGGTATTGGTATTTGGCTTTTGCATTTTTGCTTTTTGCTGAGCAATTAAATGGCTTTACTTTTTTAAGTTCTGTGGTTGTGTTTTTTGTGTTTTATTATATTATGCACGATTGGTTGATTATAAATGTAAAAAGTCAATTTTTTATGTTTGTGATGTTTAATTTTAGTGCGTATTTTGGTATGTTTTTTATTAGTAATTTATTTTTGTATATTGTGGATTCCCAGCTTTTAAGCTATTCTCATTTTCTTTTATATTATGCTTTGATTGAGAGCATTTTTAGCTTTTGGTTTTTCAAAAAGGTTAGATTATGAGAATGTATTTAGCTTATGGCATTTTTGCTTGTGTGTGGTTGCTTTTATTAATAAGAGTTTATTATTTAAGCGTTAAATCAAATGAATACTACGAGCAAATCGCTCAAAATAACGCCATCAAAACAGAGCAAATCGCCCCAAATCGTGGCCAAATTTTAGACCGCAATGGCGATCCTATGGCCGTAAATAATCTTGGCTTTGCCATTTTATTAAAACCACATATTAAAAAAGAAAACGACATTAAAAAAGAGTTAGCCTTTCTTGGCGAAATTTTTACCGATTTAAACCAAACCAAGCTTTTTAGAGAATACAAACGCTTAGATTCTCCCTATAATCAAGATTATGTGCCTATTGTTGATTTTATGGAGTATGAAAGAGTTTTGCCTTATTACACGCTTTTAAGTATGCGTTCATCATTGCAAGTAAATCCTACTATTAAAAGGCTTTACCCTGAGGGCAATTTAGCAAGCCATGTAATAGGCTATGTCGGGCGCGCTAATGTAGAAGATATCCAAAACGAGCCACTTACAAAGCTTACAAACTACATCGGCCGCACAGGCATTGAAAAATATTACAACGATGAACTCCAAGGCCAAAAAGGCCAAAGGCGCATTAAAGTAACCGCGCTAAACCAAGAAATAGAAGTCTTAGAGCAGGTTTATCCTACAAGCAAGGATATAACCTTATCAATTGATTTACGCTTACAAAGATCCCTAAAATATGCCTTTGGCAACGAGCGCGCCGGTGCTATTATAGTAATGGACGCTAAAAATGGCGAAATTTTAGCAGCTGCTAGTTTCCCAGAATACGATTTAAACGCTTTTGTTACAGGCATTAGCCAAAAAGAATGGAACGAGCTTATAAACCACAACGACCACCCCTTTACAAATAAACTAGTAAATGCGCTCTATCCACCAGCTAGCACGGTTAAAATGACTATGGCAATGGCCTTTTTTGATAGCGGAATTTACGAGCCAGAAAGCAAAATTTTATGCGATTCTTATTTTGCTTTGGGCGATAGGCGCTTTCGCAACTGGACAGATAGATTTAGAGAAAATATGAGCGTAATTGAAGCTCTAAAAACTAGTTGTGATACTTACTTTTACCGCGGAGCTTACAATGTCGGCATAGAAAAAATTTCGCCTATTTTAGAGCTTTTTGGCTTTGGGCGTAAAACGGGCGTGGATTTGCCAAATGAATACATCGGCGTAGCACCAAGCATTGCTTGGAAACGCAGGCATTCTAGCACCCCTTGGGTTCAAGGCGATACTATGAATACCTCGATTGGTCAGGGAAATTTCTTAGCCACGCCTTTACAAATTGCTAAAAACACAGCTATTTTTGCCACAGGCTATGAGCTAACCCCGCATTTTGCCATTAAAATTGACGGCAAGCCATTAACTTGGGATAAAAAAGAAATTTTAAACAAAAAGCAAAAAGCTTATCTAAAATCCATAAGAGATGGAATGATAGCCACAGCCAATGAAATAGGTGGCACCGCCTTTTACCCGCTTAGAACAGCTGGCATAAGACTAGCTGCAAAAACTGGCACAGCCCAAATCGTAGGCATTAGCCAAAGCCAAGCCAAGCGCATAAAAGAAGAAGAAATGGAGTATTTAAACCGCTCTCACGCTTGGATTACAACCTATGGGCCAATCGAAAACCCACAATACATCGTAAGCGTGCTAGTAGAGCACGGCGCGCACGGCGGCTCAACCAGCGGGCCAATAGCCGCAAGGGTTTATAACAAACTAATCGAGCTTGGCTACATAGATAAAAGCTACCTAAAACCTAGCTATAAAAGAAAATGGAATATTCATTAAAATTTTAA
>SPMW01000025.1 GCA_009827235.1 Candidatus Campylobacter infans
AAAGTCTTTAAAATTTTGTGATTTTGCATTTTTGAAATTCTCTAAATTCTTTAAAATTTGGCGTAGGTTGGGTTGGTTTTGGGTGCGCGGTTGAGAGCTAGACGGGTGCGGTGCGCGCGGTTAGAGCTAGCACGGGTGCGTAGTGCGGGTGTGTTTTTAAATAATGGTGTGGCACGCGCGTGGCTAAGGGCGTGGCAGGCGCGGTGGGTGGTTTAGGTATTGCGGGCGCGGGTTTTTCTTAAATAATGGCATGGCGCGTGGCTGAGAGTTTGAGTGCGGGTTTTTGGTGCGCGGTTGAGAGCTAGACGGGTGCGTGGCTAAGAGTTTGTGGGCATGGTTTGTTTTTTAAATAATAGCGCGATGTGGGCTTAAAATAAAAGTTCGTTTTGGTGGCGTGTGCTTAAAATTTTAAATAATTCATCATAATCACAAAGCACCAAAGCGTAGGTAAAATTGCGTAAATTTTTTAAATCGTCAAGGCTTGAAAATATGAAATAATCGGTATTTTCGTGCTTTTTAAAATTTGGCGGGACGCAAAAAAGCATTTGATTTTTTAGCTTAGCGCACAGCCATTTAAATACGCTTTTGTCATTTTCGCAAATAAACGCCCGCGCGCTCGCTCCAAAGGGCGCTGGCTGGTTTTGCGTGCTAACAAAAAGTGCTTTAAAATGCGCAAAATCCTTAAAATCTTTAAGCCTAAAAGCAATGTTTTGCTCCATTAAAAAGCCTAAAATTTCGCAAAGTTCATTTACAAAAACATTAGGAAATTGCAAGCTAAAACGCTCATTATTAAAGATAAAATCGCTAAAAAATAATGAGTTTTGTTTAATGATTTTGGCATTTTGTGGGGCGATTTTTAAGGGGCAAAAAGTAATTTTTTCAAGCAAATTTGGCTCAGTTGTGAAAAATAAGCTTTTAGCACTAGCGTTTTGGATTTGATTAAAATTTTGTATTAGATCAGCGTAAAGCACGCTAAAATCGGCGTTTATATGCTTTAAGATATTTAGCTGTAAGTTTGAGATTTGAGCAAATTTTAATTCTTTTTGTGTGGCAAAATAGCGCATTAAGCGATAAATGCTAAGGCGCAAATCATCTACTTTTATAAAGGCTATTTCATTATCAAAGGGGATTATATCTAGCTCGCTAATGATGCAATATGCGCCATTTTGGGCAGCTTGATGGATGCTTGCTAAATCGCCGCAAAGCTCGAAATAAGCGTTTTGGCGCACGACTTTTGAGCTTGTAAAACTAAAACCATCGATTTGCTTAATTAAAGGCTCATTTAGCATTTTTGCGCCTATTAGCTTAGCAAGGCTAGCTATTCGCACGCAAGCACCTTTTTATCGGCTTTTGCGCGCGCTGGCTTACAATTTTTCTTTGGCTTTTTAAAAATCATTAAACCTTAGCCTATAACTGAGCCGTTTGGCATATTTTTCAATGGTGTTAGAAGGCTTAGTGTGCCGTTATTTTCATCTTCTGCGCTTAAAATCATACCTTGGCTTTCGTGTTTGAAAATTTTGGCTGGTTTTAGATTTGTTAGCACGCATACTTGCTTGCCGATTAGCTCGCTTGGCTTGTAAAATTTAGCAATTCCGCTAATGATTTGGCGCGGGTTATCTTCGCCTAAATCTATCTTAAATTTTAATAATTTATCGCTGCCATCGATATTAGCGCATTCTAGCACGGTGCCAACTTGGATTTTGCATTTTTTAAAATCATCGATTTTTATTTGCGCGCTATTTTGTGGGTTTTCATTTTTGGCTTTTAAATCATCGTTGATTAGGCTAGGGCTTGGCATTAGCTCGCTTTCAACCTTGGTAAATAATGGCTCGCAAGATTTTGAATTAAAGCTTGATATTTGGGCGTTTAAGATTAAATCTTTATAGCTTTTTACATCAATTTCAAAGCCTAAAATTTCAGCGATTTTTTGGCTAGTTTTTGGCATAGCTGGGCTTAGTAAAATCGCCACTTTTGCTAATAAATTCGCACAAAGCCCAATTAAGGCATTTGCTTGTTTTGTTTTGCCTTCTTTTACTAAATTCCACGGCTCATATTTTGCTATTGCGACATTTGCGATATTTAGCACGCGCCAAAGTTCTTCAAGGTATTTGTTACAAGCTAGCTCGTTTATGGCTGATATGGCTGCGTTTAAATGCGCGCTAGCCGTGTTTAGCTCGGCATTAT
Organism: Candidatus Campylobacter infans; assembly: GCA_009827235.1. GTDB lineage: Bacteria > Campylobacterota > Campylobacteria > Campylobacterales > Campylobacteraceae > Campylobacter > Campylobacter infans. The sequence goes on from SPMW01000025.1 coordinate 2,185, forward strand.
GAAAGCTACTTACATCATCAGCAATGATTTTAAAATTTGAATATTTAGAGCTCATTCCCACAATCCTACTTAAAAGATTGCCCAAATCATTACACAACTCGCTATTTATGCGCTCTATCAATGCTTTTTGGCTAAAATCGCCATCTTGACCAAACGGCACCTCGCGCAGTAAAAAATACCTAAACTGCTCCAAACCATAAGCTTGTGCCACCTCGCGCGGATTTACGACATTGCCTAGGCTTTTGCTCATTTTTTTGCCATCTCTTGTCCACCAGCCGTGAGCTGCGATTTTATCAGGCAATTTTAATCCAAGGCTTAGCAAAAACGCCGGCCAATAAACAGCGTGAAAGCGCAAAATATCCTTGCCAACAATATGCGTGCTATGTCCTTGCCAAAAGGACATTTTATCATCACTAGCATATAATCCAAGCGGGCTAAGATAGCTAAAAAGCGCATCTAGCCACACATAAACCACATGTTTTGGCTCGTTTAGTTTTGGCGGTAATTTAACTCCCCAAAGAAAGCTTGTGCGCGTAATGGAAAGATCTTTTAGTCCGCTATTTACAAAGCTTAGCACTTCATTTTTTTTGCCTTGTGGGATTATGCATTGATTGCTTTCATACCAATTTAATAATTTTTTTTCGTATTTTGAGAGCGCAAAAAAGTAGCTTTCTTCTTTAATTAAACGCGTTTTTTTGCCACAATCTGGACAACATTCGCCATCAATTAAAGCATTTGGCGCAAAATAACTTTCACAGCTTATGCAGTAATTGCCCTCGTATTCGCCCTTATAAATATCACCGCTTTCTAACATACGCTCAAACACCGCTTGCACCGTGCTTTCGTGCGTTTTGTCAGTGGTTCTTATAAAACAATCATAGCTTATATCAAACTCATCCCATAAAGAGCGAAAATTTGCGCTTATTTCATCTGCGTAGGCTTGTGGGTCTTTGTTTTTGTTTTTGGCGGCTTCTTGGATTTTTTGGCCGTGTTCATCTGTGCCTGTTAAAAACAATACCTCATCGCCATTTAGCCTGTAAAAGCGCGCCAAGGTATCGCAAATAATGGTCGTGTAAGCGTGGCCGATGTGGGCGATATCATTTACATAATAAATCGGGCTTGTTATAAAGCGTTTCATAATTACCTCTTTAATTAAAATTTTAAAATTTGAATGTTTTGCGTTATTTTGCGCCTTTTAAAATTTAACGCTCCAAAGATTGAGCAAATTCTAAAACATTGTAATATTCATATTCTAGCGCACTTAGCTCGCCTTTTTTATCTTCAAGTTCTTCAAAAAGTGCTTGTAGGCCTAATTTATGATAAATTGCTGGATCGCTTAAAGCGGCGTTTAGTTCTTTGATTTTGCTTTCGATGGCTTCGATTTTTTCTGGGTGTTTGTCTAGGATTTGTTGTTGTTTGTAGCTTAGTTTGGCGGTTTTTTTCTTGGCTGGCGCGCTAGTGCTTTGGGTTTGAAACTCTTGCTCAATCGTGCTAATTTGTTTTATTTCTTCTTCATAATCTAAATATTCGCTATATTCCATATAGAGTTGCTCGATTTTATCGTTTTCATAAGCCCAAAGTTTATTTGTGATTTTATCTATAAAATACCTATCGTGGCTTACTATCAGCACCGCGCCCTCAAAGCTTAGCAAGTATTCTTCAAGTATATTTATAGTAGCAATATCCAAATCATTTGTCGGTTCATCTAAAATCAAACAATCATATTCTTTTGTAAAAAGCTGAGCTAAGGCTAGGCGGTTTTTTTCTCCGCCACTTAGCACGCTTACTGGTTTATCTAAAAATTCTTTTGGAAATAAGAAATTTTTAAGATAACCATAAACATGCATACTGCGCCCGCGCACCATTATATGATCGCCACCATTTGGGCAAAAATTTTCGATTAAGGATTTGTTTTCGTCTATATTTGTGCGGTTTTGGTCAAAATAGCCAATTTTAACATCACCGCGTATAATTTGCCCGCTATCTGGTTGAAGCTGACCTAATAAAATTTTAAGCAAAGTGCTTTTGCCACTGCCATTTGGGCCTACAATTCCTATGCGCTCGCCTTGTAAAACCCTTGCGCTAAAATCGCTAAAAAGCAATTTATTATCCATACTTTTTGAAATTTTCTTACATTCAAAAAGCATTTTTTTTCGGTTTTGATTTATGCCACCTTGGCTAAAACTTTTCGTGGCGCGTTGTAATTCTAGCTTAACTCTTGCGATTATGCCTGGGTTTGTTTTTGCACTTTGGCGCATTTGCATAATGCGTTCTTTGCGCCCTTCATTACGCTTTAATCTCCCGCGCACGCCACGGCGAAGCCATTCTTCTTCGGCTTTTAATTGCTTTAATAAGGTTTCTTGCGATTTGGCAATGCTTTGGAGGATTTGTTCTTTTTTTACTAAATAATTTGCATATCCGCCATCAAAATTGCTAAGCTTGCCGTTTTCAATCTCAACCGAGCGAGTGGCTAGATTATCTATAAAATATCTATCGTGGCTGATGAAAACTATGGTTTGCGATGATGAAAGCAATAAATCCTCTAAAAAGCGCACCATATAAACATCTAAGTGGTTTGTAGGCTCATCTAATAATAAAACATCTGGCTTTTTAAGTATCAAAGCCCCAAGAGCCACGCGCCTAATCTCGCCACCTGAGAGTGAGCACATTAGTTTATTTTCGTATTCTCTTAAAGCAAAGCTATCAAGCACGCGCTCTACTTTATTTTCGATATTCCAGCCATCTTTACTTTCTATAAATTTGTGTAATTTTTCTTGGCGGGCTAGAAGCTCTTTATCTTGGCTGTTTTTTGAAATTTTTAAAAGTAAATCTTCGTATTCATTTCTGGCATCATAAATTTCTTTTAGCTCGTGTTTTAGGGCGCCACGCACGCTTAGAGCGTCATCAAAATGCGGGGTTTGGGCTAGCATTTGGACGCTTATGTTATTTTGGGTTATTACCCTGCCACTATCTGGTAAATACTGAGCGCATAAAAGCTTCATTAGCGTGCTTTTGCCACCGCCATTTTTGCCTATAATTGCAATACGCTCTTTTGGAGCAAGAGAAAAATTAACATTATCTAACACGATATTTTCATTAAATCTTTTGCTAACATCGATTAAATCAATTAGTGCCACGCTCTTGCCCCTTTCTTAAAATTTTATGTGAAAATTCGCAAATTGTAGCTTAAAATTTATTAAAATATCCATAAATTTTAAAATTTTTAACGCAAAATTCTATGTATTTAGCTACAATCGCGCTTATGTTTTTGGATAAAATTAAAGAACTTACAAACGGGCAAAAAACCGCAAATCAACTCAGTCTTTTTGGGCTAGCTTTTCCAATTTTTATTGATATTTTTTTAAAGCAAATTAGCCTTATGATAAATGTTTTTATGGTTTCAAAAGTTAGCGTTTTGCTCGTTGGAGCTATGAGCGCTGGCAATCAAATTTTTAATCTTTTTGTTACTGTTTTTAGCTTTTTAAGCATTGGGTGCGCTGTTGTAGTAGCTCAAAGTCTTGGCGCTAAAAACCTAAATCTAGCCTTGCGCGCTATTCATATTAGCCTTACATTTAATGCTTTTTTGGGTTTTTGTAGCACGATTTTTATTTATTTTTTCACTGCTTGGGTTTTGCATGCGTTAAATGTCCCAGATGATGTATTTGGCGATGCTTATGAATATTTGCATTTAATGTCGCTTGCTTTATTTTTGGCTGGCATTGGCATAGTAGTAGCTAGTATTTTGCGGGTAAAAAATATGGCAGGGCATATTGTGATTGTGTCTTTGGCTACAAATTTTATTGTAATTGTTGGTAATTATTTTGCGCTTGGTTTTGATGGTGGGGAAAATTATGGCTTGCGCGGTGTGGCGATTGTGGCGATTATCGCGCATTTTAGCGCGCTTTGTGCGCTTTTGTGGATTATGGTGCATAAAGCAAAGGTTCATATTCATTTAGGGCTTTTTGTTAATTTTACTTGGCAAATTTTAATTAAAATTTTAAAGGTTGGCTTGCCAAGTGCTGGTGAAAATTTGCTTTGGATAGGGCAATATATGGTGGCGTTTAGCTTTGTTGGGCTTTTGGGTTCGGCTAGTTTGAGCGTTCAAAGCGTTTATTTTCAAATTTCAACTTTTGTTTTTTTGATTTGTACGGCGATTTCTTTGGCGTGCGAGGTGATAGTTGGGCATTTAGTTGGCGCAAAAAAATTTGATGAGGCCTATCAAAAAGCATTTTATGCCCTTAAAATCGGCGTTAGCACCACTTGGGTTATAGTTTTGCTTTTTTGGATTTTTAAAGAAAATATTATGGATCTTTTTGAGCTTGATGAGAGCATTAAAAGCATTATGAGGCCGTTATTTACGTTGTCTTTGGTGCTTGAAAGTGGGCGCGGGTTTAATATTATTATGGTAAATTCCTTGCGTGCAAGCGGTGATGCGCGTTTTCCTTTTATTGTTGGTGCGATTTTTATGTGGGGCGTTAGCTTGCCTGTGGGGTATTATTTGGGCATAGTTTGTGGGTATGGCATAGTTGGTATTTGGGCTGGATTTTGCTGTGATGAATGGGGTAGGGCGATTTTAAATACCTTGCGCTGGAAAAGTGGCAAATGGAAAAATAAAGCCCTTGTTTAGCTTTAAAATTTTAATGTTTTGCGCGCTAGATTGCGATTTGTTAGGGCTAGGCTTATGCCTTCGCGCAAGCCATCATCTATTACAATAAACGGCACATTTAAATTAGCTAAAAGCTCACCCAGTAGCAAAATTCCCCCAAGCACTAAATTTGCTCTATCCTTACCTACTAAAAGTTCTGGCGAGCGCGCACTAGCAATTATCTGGGCTGATTTTTCTAAATCAGTTAAACTTAATTTTATGCCATTAATTAGCCTAGCATCATAATTAGCATAGCTAATCCTTTTAAGCACGGCTGCTACGCTAGTTGGCACGCCTGATGTGAGTATTACGCATTCTAAATCAAAGCTATTAGCATAATTTTTGGCCTCGCTAACGCAATTTTTGGCTAAGTTTTTAGCCTTTAAAAGCTCTTTATTTTGTGGGTTTTTGCTTGAAAAAGCCTTAAATAAATCAATATCAAAAAGCGCGTTTTGGCTAAAAGTAACTATGCCAAAATCAAAACTTTTAAAATGTGCGTTGTTTGAAATTTCCGTGCTTGCGCCACCTAAATCAACAAAAAGCGCGTTTTTAAAATTTATGCCTAAGATACACGCGCGATTTGCGATACCTTGTCTTGTTAGCGCTGCTTCGGTGCTAGCATTGATGATATTAAAGCTGATTTTAAGCTCGTTTTTAATTTCTTTAAAAAAATCCTTGGCGTTTTTAGAAATTCTAAAAGCTTGCGTAGCAGCGCCATAGTAATAAATTGGCATTATTGTATTTGAAATTTTATTAAAATTTTTGTAGGGATTGCTAGCTAAGCTTTGGCTTAAATGCTCGCTGGTATTTTTAAAAAAATCATCAAGCCAGGATTTAAGCTCGGCCTTAAACTCGCCAAGAGCTTTTTTAATGCGTGCTTTGGCATCATCTGCTAGGCCGTTTTGGCTAAGGTTTTTAGCTGAGCCTACAATGCGCTCAAAGCTAAATAAAATTTTTTCATCTTGATTTATTATGCAAGCTCTTAGCGTGTTTGAGCCAAGGTCAATGCCTAAAAATAAGGCTTTTTTATGCGCGTTTGCTCTTGCGTTAATGGCGATTTTTTGGGCATTTTCTATGGCAAGGCTTTTTTGCTTTGGGCTTAGATTTTTAAAATTTGCGCTGTTTATATTTATGCTAAGTTTTTTATCGTAGATTTTTAGTTTTTTTGCTTTGTTAATTAGCGCGCTAGTATTTAGGCCAAGCCACTCTTTTAATGGCATTTTAAGGGCTAATTTTAATAAATTTTTAGTGCTTTTGCTTTTTAAAATGGGCTGTTTTAGCGCGCTTTCATAGCCTTTTATTATGTTAAGATTTGGAAATTTCACACTCAAATCATATAAAAAACAAAGCGGATTTTGCGTGATTTTATGGTGAGCGTTGGCGGTTTTGGCAAAATTTAATGGAATTTTAACGCCAAAGATTTTTTCATCTAAATTAAGCTCTTTTAAAGCTTTTACGCCTTTAATATAATTTTTAGCATTAAAAAATTTATAAAGCTCCATTCTAATGCGCTCGCTGCTTAAATCGCTAATATCAATTTGGCGCATTATTTGAATGCTTTTTGCATCTATGTTAAGGTTAAAACGCGAGGCAAATTGGATCGCTCTAAGCACGCGCAGGCTATCATCTTTAAAGCTTTTTTCATCAACGATTTTTAAAATTTTATGTTTTAGATCATTAATCCCATCGTAAAAATCCAGCAACTCTCCATTAAAAATATTTACCATAATGGCATTTATACTAAAATCGCGCCTAGAACTAGCTTTGCGCTCATCATCGCATACATTTACGCTAAAAGCCTTGTGGCCTAGGCCGTTTTTGCTCTCAACTCGCGCCAAGGCTAGATCAAAATTTCGCCACTTATACACAAAAAAACTTTTCCCAACGCCCAAACCGCCGTGCTTTTGCATAAGATTTTCAAAATCTTTTGGGCTAATATCGTAAATTTCGATGTCAAAATCAACGCATTCTATGCCAAGCAGGCTATCACGCACGCATCCGCCCACAAAATAGGCGCGTTTAGTGTGTGGCAAGAGTATGTTTAAAAGTTCGCCAAGATCGCTATTTTGGCAGATTTTCAAGTCGGTTTTGTATTTTTGCAAGTAAAAATTCCAAAAATCTTATCGTTAAATCTAAGCGCACGGCCGTGTTTTCATCATTTGCGTTAAGCCCTGCAAAAAGCACTTCAATACGCTCTTTTAAGTTTATTAAAAATTCTTGCTCATTATCTGGCTCTTGGCTTTCTTGCGTGGCTGGATTTTGCTGTGATGGATTTAATTTTTGCGTATTTGCTTGGGCGATGGATTTAATGGGTTTGGCACCATTATTTTGAGCGTTTGAGCTAGCGTTATTTTCGCTTGTGCTTATAGGCTCGCTGATATTTTGAGAGTTATTTTTTGGATTTGTTTGATTTGAAATTTCATTTAAAGGTGGAGTTTTAGCATCTTCTAAGATGCCATTATCAAACTCCGCGCTTATTTCTTCAATAGCTAATTTTGCGATATCTTCTATATTGCTCATAAACTCACCAACCATTTTTTAAGCTTTTGTATATCATCATCATTTAAACGCAAAAAATGCCCGAGCATAGCGTGGTTGCTATGCTGCGCGCTTAAATTATCTAAGTTTTTTTTAGCCACGGCATTATTTGGATCGCGCCTTAATATATTTTTATAAATTAGCAAAGCTTCGTTAATTAAGCCTTGCTTTTCATACATTAATGCTTCACAGATTGTGTTAGACATAATTAAACTTTTTGAATGTAATCGCTAATTATTGCGCCCATTTCTGATGTGGTGCATATTTCTTTTGCATCGTAATTTGCTAAATCCTTGGTGCGATAACCATCTTTTAGCACGGCAGCTACTGCTTTTTGTATGCATTGTGCGGCTTCTTCTTGTGCTAATGCGTAGCCTAGCATCATACCAGCACTTAGTATCATTGCTATTGGGTTTGCTATGCCTTGGCCTGCTATATCTGGTGCTGAGCCGTGGATAGGCTCGTAAATTCCAACCTTAGCGCCAATTGACGCGCTTGGTAAAAGTCCTATCGAACCACACACCATACTTGCTTCATCGCTTAAAATATCACCAAAAAGATTTTCAGTTAAAATCACATCAAATTGCGATGGATTGCGGATTAATTGCATCGCGGCATTATCTACATACATATACTCTAAGCTTACATCAGGGTAGTTTTTGCTTACGCTTGCTACTACATCGCGCCAAAGCTGGCTAGTTTCTAGCACATTTGCCTTATCAACTAAACATAGTTTTTTACGGCGTTTGCTAGCTGCTACAAAGCCTACTTTTGCTATGCGCTCGATTTCTTCTGTGCTATAAACCATAGTATTATAAGCGTGGGTTTGCTCTTTTGCCCTTGGGGTGCCAAAATACAATCCGCCAGTAAGCTCGCGCACTATTAAAATATCCACGCCTTTAATGATTTGAGGTTTTATAGTGCTTGCGTTTATTAGCTCATCAAAAATTATTGCAGGGCGGAGATTTGCAAAAGCTTCTAAGCTTTTTCTAAGTTTTAATAATCCTTTTTCAGGGCGAATGGCTGGATCTAGGCTGTCCCATTTTGGCCCACCGATTGCGCCAAATAGCACAGCATCGCTTTTAAGGGCTGCATTTAGCGTTTCATCAGGCAAAGGCTCACCAAAAACATCAATTGCTGCTCCGCCCATTAAAAAGTATTCATAATTTAAGTTAAAACCAAAACGAGAACTTACGCTATCAAGGGCTTTTATCGCCTCGTCTGTGATTTCTGGGCCTATACCATCGCCTTTTATTACGCAGATATTATATGTTTGCATTTTTACTCCAAATTTAATGATTTTTTTGCATAATTTATCAACCCGCCAGCACGCACAAGTTCTTGCATAAACTCAGGTATAGGCGCAAATGTGTAGCTTTCATTTTTGCTTTCATTTTTTATAATGCCCGCATTTAAATCTACGCTTAAATTATCGCCCCCACTGATTTTATCGGTATCGGCACATTCTAGGATTAAAAGCCCGGTATTAAAGCTATTGCGGTAAAAAATCCTAGCAAAACTTTTAGCTATTACCACATCTATCCCAGCAGCCTTAATGGCAATTGGCGCATGCTCTCTGCTGCTTCCACAGCCAAAATTTTCGCCTGCTACGATTATATCACCTGCGCTGATTTTTTTGCTAAAATCTTTATCAAAATCCTCCATTACATGAGAGGCTAAATACGAAGGGTCGCTTGTATTTAAATACCGCGCAGCAATGATTACATCGGTGTCTATGTTATCTGGGAATTTCCAAACCTTATGAGCGCTCATCTTAGATCCTTAGAATAAAAAAATGGCGAGATTTTAGCAGATAAATTTTAAAATAAGATTATTTTTATATATAAAAATGTTATAAAAATATTATATTTTAAAATTTGCGTCTTTTACTATTTTTTTGTTATTTTTTATTAAAAAAAAGTTTTTTAATAAAAAATTAAAGTCTTTTTGGTTAGCATTCGCCCTTTAAATCACCACTTTATAAAATTAAGGCGTATATAATGAAATCATTACGAACTCTTTTGCTCTCATCAACTTTTGCGAGCATTATACTAGCCGCTCCTACACAAGAAGTAGATATTCAAGCTCTCCAAGAGCAAATAAATGCTCTCCAAGCTCAAATAAACGAGTTAAAAAACGCTCAAAATGACAAAATAAGCAAAGTAGAGCTAGACAAAGAAATAGACACTCTCCACGAGCGCGTAGATGAAAATGAATTACAAAATGCGCTTAATAAAGTAAAATTTGGCTTAGATTTTTCAAATGCCGTAACTAGCCTGCGCGCTACTAATGATACCGATGGCACAGGTGGCAAAAGACATAATAATGGCAAATTCGCCACAGAATTACATTTAAATATGAACGCTCACATCAACGATCGCACAAAATTTACCGGTCGTTTATCTATGGCAAAATATTGGGGTAATTTAGGCACTTATGGTGGCGTTTATGATTTTGATGGTGGTAGAGATCCTAATGGTAACTCAGTTTTATATGTAAGCAGGGCGTATTTGGATTATGATATTATTCCAGGCACTTTAACAGCCACAGTAGGGCGTCAGCCAGCCACCGATGGCCCAGGCTCAAATTTACGCAATAACTCAGTTAGAATGAGCACTTATCCTGCCTTGCTAGTAAATGCTATGAGCGATGCTATTGTTTTTACATATAAGCCAGAATCTCTAAGAGATTATAAATTTGCTTCTCGCCTTGGTTATGTGCGTTTTTATCAAGGTTCAGAGTTTGGACGCTCTGATGGTAGAAGCTTGCTTGGCGTAAGCGATAAGCAAGATGGCACCGTTTATATGGCTATGGCAGAAGCACAGTTGCCACTAGGCGATATGGGTAAAAACTTATTTATGCTTAGTTATGGACATGTTGAAAATTACTCATCACCTCTAAGAGCAGAAATGCTAGGCCATACCGTGCTAAATAGTGTGTATAATATTGGCGATTTTGATGTGGCTAATTTACACTTTGAAAATTACGAAACCTTTGATACTCCGCTTTCTTGGTTTATTTCAGCTAGTTGGCATAAAGGCAAAAATGGTACAGATAACACGAAAAAAGCCGTGGCTGAGGCCATAGATTCAAGTGGTGGCCAAACCTTACAGCAACTAAAACTAATAAGTGCTATGGCTGGCGATATGGCTACATATAAGGCCTATGAAGCTTATGGCAATATGATGGAGGCGCAATTAACACAAACTTTTAACAAAGCATTAAAATGGAATGAAAAACATTCTTGGGCGGTGCATTTGGGTGCTAGATATGATTTTACAAAAGAATTTAAGCTTGGTGCTGAGTTTTTCCATGGTAGTAAATACTGGTATTCTATGAGCCGTACTGGCATTAGCGATCCGCTAGATTTTCGTAATACTCGTGGAAATGTCTATGATATTTATGGAATTTGGCAACTTGATTTCAACCAATATTTGCGTTTAAGCTTTACTCATATAGATTATGATTACACAAACAACGGCAGAGGCATAGGCGGTACTGAAAAAACAAATGATAGAGCAGATATTATATCTTTAATGTATGATGTGAGATTTTAATGGCGGGAGTGTCTATGTTTAGGAAATTTTTATTATTAGGTTTTGCGCTTATTAGCTTGTCATTTGGGATAAATTGCGAGGCGCTTATCGCTAAATATGACGCGCCAGATCCTTCTACAAAAACAATGGCGCAAATTTCTCGTTGGATAGAGCGCAAGGTGGGCGATAATCCAGCCGATGCAAAAGAATTAGAATCTTGTCTAATTGCAGAAGCAGCCGACAATCCTAATAAAGAGCAAGTAGCAGGCAGATAGCAACTTGCTATCTTGCTAGATTAGTAAGTGTTTTATTCAAATTATTTATTTTATTTTTGCTAAGCGTTTAAATTGCAACCAGGCTAGTTTTGCTAGCCTAAAACTCTTTTATTATAATTTTTATCAATAAAATTTGCATATCCATTTTTAATACAAATATTTTATGTTACAAAAAATTAACAATCAAATAATTAGCTTAAATTTTAAAATTTTAAAGCATTTTTGGGCTGTGGTGCGTTTTGTGTGCTAAATTTTAATTTATGTTTTTAAAATATTTTGGTAGTGATTAAGGTTTGTTAGCTGTTTTGACAGTTAAATTTTATTAGTAAAAATACTCTCTTGGCTTAAAGCATAAATTTCAAGATTTAAATTTTTAAAATTTAGCCCTTAATTTTTCTTTATCTAAGCTTAGTCAGCAAAATCTCTAATGTGATTTTATTTTATTTTTACAAAAATTATTATAAGATTTCGTTTTTTTAAGGATTAGAGATGTTTGATGAAATTTTTGAAGGCTCATTAAAGGATAATTGCTTTGATGTGCTTTTTGCTGCTAATCGTAGCGTTACGCAGATTGAATTAGAGCGTTTATTTGCTGAGCTAGTCGCCCTTAGAGAATTAAGCGCGCGCGCAAATGTAAGCAATGAAGAAATAAATAATTTTATTTTTAATAACAACGGCCAGATGGAGCAGGGTTTAAGCGATTTGTATATCGAGCTTACAAGTTCAATTTTAAGCCAAAATGAATAAAATCAATAAAATATTTTTGTGCGCTTTTTGTGCGCTTTTTTGGCTTAGCTTTTTAAGCGCTAGCGAGCCTGAGTTTGCATTTGAGCGCATTTTTAAATTGAAAAAAGATGAAAAAGCTTATTTATATATCACTGAAAAAAAAACGCAAATTAAAGAAATTTTCGAGTTTTCTTGGACCTTATATGATGGGTTAAATCTAGTAACGCACACTAAATTCCGCAAATATCCACGCCAAATAATGCTTTCTACGCGCCGCGCGTTATCGCTGTATAGCCAAAGCGTTTTGCCTACTATGGCTAATCCTTACACAGATGAAGTGCGCGTGTATTTAGAGTTTGTGAAATTTCAAAATGGCAGGGCGTATTTAAAGCTATTAGTGCGCGATTTAGCCAAAAGAGTGGATTTAGAATACCACCCACTATATGAGCTAAATGATAATTAAACCAAAAGGGAGAATATGCCACTACAAAAAATAAACGCAAGAATGCAAGAAATGGTAAAGGATTTAGCTTATGAGCGTGCTAGCAAGATGTTTGCTAGCTTAAATAGTGGCAAAATGCTGCGCTCAAAGCTTGTGCTAAAAATCGCCGGCCATAGCGATAGGACTATTGATTTATGCGCTATTATTGAATTGATTCATCTTGCAAGTTTATTGCACGATGATGTGATTGATGATGCGATGCTAAGGCGCGCTAAGCCTAGCATAAACGCACAATATGGCACAAAAAACGCAATTATGCTTGGTGATATTTTGTATTCTAGGGGCTTTATGCAATTAGCAAATTTTAATCCAAATATTATTATTGCGATCTCTGGGGCTGTTTGTAAGCTTTCAGTGGGCGAGCTAATGGATGTGGATTTAAGTCAAAATTTCAACGATAATCTCCAAAAATATCTACAAATGATAGAGTATAAAACAGCAGCGCTAATCCAAGCTGCTAGTAGCTCAGCTGCTATGCTAGCAGGGCTTGATGATAAACCCTATGAAATTTATGGTAAAAATTTAGGCCTTGCTTTTCAAATAATTGATGATATTTTAGATATCACAGGCGATGAAAAAAGCCTTGGCAAGCCTGCGATGAATGATTATAAAGAGGGTAAAACCACCTTGGTTTATATTTTATTATACCAAAAGCTAGAAAATACCGATAAAATCAAACTAAAAAGCCTATTTAAAAAAGAATTAAGCCCTGATGAATTAGCCTGGCTAAAAGATAAAATTTCAAAGCACAACATAATAAATGAATGCAAAAAAATCGCTCATCAATACAGCCAGCTAGCCATACAAGCCACGCCAAATACTGAGCTTTCAAGCATTGCAGCAGATATGATAAATAGGAGTTTTTGATGCATTATCTTATCGCTAGCTGGACGCATAAAAATACAGATATTAAATTGCGAGAAAAGCTTGCTTTAAACGATGAGGGCAAACAAAAAGAAATTTTGCGTTTAGTGTGTGCTAACTCAAATATCAGCGAAGCGATGGCGCTAAGCACTTGTAATCGCGTTGAGATAATAGTTTGCGCTGATGATATTAAAAAAGCTACAAAACATATTTTTAATTCACTTTCTCTTTTAAGCCAAGTTAGCCCGCAAATTTTACAATACCGCGCCACAATTTATGAAAATGAAGGCGCGGTGCATCATTTGTTTTCGGTGGCTAGTTCGCTTGATAGCTTGGTAGTGGGCGAAAATCAAATCCCAGGACAATTAAAAAAAGCTTTTAAATTTGCTTATAATAGCGCAAACGCGGCTGGGGAAATTTTTAGCTTAATTCATTTTGCCCTAAAAACAGCAGCGAATGTAAAAAATCTCACTCAAATATCTAAAAATCCAGTTTCTGTAAGCTCTGTGGCTGTGATAAAAGCTAAGCAAATTTATGAGCAAATCAATAAAAGCTTAAACGGCGCAAATGCCCTAGTAATCGGCGCAGGACAAATGGCAAGCTTGGTGTGTAAGCATTTGGTAGCAAATAATACAAATATCACGCTAGTAAATCGCACCGCACAAAAAGCGCAAAATTTAGCACAAAATTTAAATGGAGTTATTAAAGTAGAGGATTTTTCAAAGCTTGATGAATTGCTTAATTCTCACAGGCTAATTTTTGTGGCAACTTCTGCTTGTGAGGCTATTATTAAAGATGAATTAATTAGGCCGTGCGAGTTTAGGCGATATATTTTTGATATTTGTGTGCCAAGAAATGTGGCATTAAGCGAGCAAGATAATGTAGAGGTGTTTTTTGTAGATGATTTAGATGAGATTGTGCGCCAAAACTTAGAATTAAGGCAAGATCAAGCAAATGAAGCTTATGCCATAGTTAGAGCTGGCGTGGTGGAGTTTTATAAATGGTTAAAGGCTAAAAACTCAGCACCAGCCATAAAGGCCTTGCGCGATAAAGCTAGGCAAGTTTGCGAGCAAGAGCTAAAAATCGCCATTAAAAAAGGCTATTTGAAAAAAAGCGATGAAATTGAAGCTAAAAAATTACTTCACCAAGCATTTAAGGCTTTTTTGCATTCTCCAAGCGTGGCGTTAAAAACGCTAAATGATAAAACTACGCTAAATGCGCTAGAAACGCTCTTTGATATAAAAATTAAAAATGATGATGAAATTGTTTGATTTTAAAATTTGAAAGGATAAAAATGAAAAAATTTTCTATCAATGTAGATATGGGTGCTAAAAATAATGGCGTGTTTTTAGCTAGCGTAGAAGGTGCTAGCGCAAAAATTACGAACAAATCGGCCTTTAATATTAAGATTGATAAAGGGGAAAATTTTGTGCTTGATAGGGCTAATAGGCTTGCTAAAAGGCATACTCGCCGCTCTTTTGATAGAGATTGTTTTGTTTTGCGTTTTGCCGGGCAGATTTTTGATCTTGATAAATTACCAACAAGAAAAGAACTTTTAGAAAAAATAGAAAATCAAAAAATAGAGTATAAAAAAGAATTAAAAGAACCAAAAGAATTGATTTTTGGCCTATTTAAAAATCGCGGTTTTAATTACCAGAATATAAAGATTAAGGATGAAGTATTTGATGATGAAAATTTTATTTGTTTGCTTGAAAAGTTTAATTGTTTAAAAGAATATGGCTATGAATTTAGCGAGTGTAGATGCTTGGAGGATTTTGAAAATTTTATAAATCAAAAAGCCGATGAACTTTCAAATAGCAATAGTTTTAAAGATGATATGCTTAATTTTTTAAATGAACAAAGCAAAATTATAAATGATATTAAAGAGTTTTATGATATAACAAATAATTTAAGCGATAAGGTCTTAAAAAACAACGCAAAAGCCATAGAGATAGCGCAAAAAGAAATAAATGCGCTTGGCAATGATGATGAAAACTTAGCAAATCTACAAACAAAACTAGAAAATTTACAAAAAAACTATCCAAAATTTGTAGAAATTTTAAAAGATAAAGAATTTATAGAAATTTTAAAAGTTAAAGATGAAGATAAAGAATCAGTCTTAAAAAAATTTGTGAAATTTTTTAACGAATTAATAAACGCCGCAAAAAGCGAATTAGAACGCAATAATAAGCACCGCAAAGCATATTTAAAAGACATAAATAAAGAACTTAATAGTAGTGATAATAAAATTTTAGCTTGGGAGTATGATGAAATTTTTAATAATTTGCGCGATAAGGTTGAGGGCAAAAAATGGAGCAAGGATGAGTTTTATAAGTTTGTAGGCAATGTAGCAAATATCCAAACTAGGGTGTGGCGCAGGTATTTTAATTTCGCAAATTATAAAATGCCAAATTTTGATAAAGATAAACTGAAAATTTACGATGATAGCAAACTTGCCAAGCAAATTTTAAGAAATTTTAGAGATTTTCGCTACGAAAAAAAGCACGAAAAAGACACTTTTGAAAAAATAAAACCAATTATGCAAAATTTAATGAAAGAGCTAAAAAGTAAAAAAGAGCAAAAAAGCCTTTTAGCGCTTACATTTTTAAAAAGCACAGATCCGGTTTTAACTATACCGCCTTATGAATCGCGCATTAACAAAAATCCTAGGGCTTGTAACGCAATGAGCATAAAACCAGAATCAAAAATAATTACTCCAAACCTAACAAATATTACGAAAAAAATTTTTGCCAATAATGAGTTTGGCTTTTTGCTAATTAATGAAAATGGCGAGATTACAACGCCTGATTTTAACGATACTAAAATCACAGCAAAGTATTTACAAAGATTTTTAGATATTTCAAAATCAAAGCTAAATGATAGCGATTTGTATCCTAGAAATTTAATCCAAGACAACGCACAAAAAATTGAAATTTTTAAGAGATTTTTTGCATTAAGTGATGATGAAATAACAAAATTTGTAGAATTTTCAAAGGCTTATTATGACGAAGTTGATAGTGCTAAAAAAGGCGTTGTAAAGGGTAAAATTTTAAAAATTTGTGGCTTGCATACTCCGCACAAGCACAAAAATAAAGCCGAACTTATTTCAGCACTTTTTATCAAAAATATCAAAAATCACGGGCAAATTTCAAGCGAAGAATTTGATAAATTATGCGATTTTATGCAAAATACTGGCGAATATAAAAGCAAAGCAAAAAATACTAAACCTAGAAAAATTGCTAAGTTTTTTGAGGATTTAGATGAGGTTAGAAAATCTTATCAAAATGCCTTTTTTAACGAGGCTTTAAACACTTTAAAAGCTTTGAATGAAAATAACGATAAAAATTTAGATGCCAATTTAAGAAAAATTGTCCAAGATTACGAAATAATAGCTAAGAGTATCCAAGAAAATATTAACTTTTGTAAATTTCAAACTCCATTTGAGGCTTCAAATTTAGCTACAAACTTAAACTATCTCTTACAGCTTGGGGATATAATTTTTAGCGATAAAAACGCTGGATTTTTGAAAACTTGTAAAGAGCATACTATGGAGAATTTACTGCGCTCAGGCGGTGAAGCTATGGCTTCAAGGCTGCCTAGCAACTCAGGCAAGCTAATAAATGGCAAGATAGAAATGTATTTAGACCGCTTAGCTTATGAAATTATCAAGCAAAGTCCTAAATTTG
The DNA here is from genome assembly GCA_009827235.1 of Candidatus Campylobacter infans. Taxonomy (GTDB): domain Bacteria; phylum Campylobacterota; class Campylobacteria; order Campylobacterales; family Campylobacteraceae; genus Campylobacter; species Campylobacter infans. Next base: position 18,957 of record SPMW01000025.1, read on the forward strand.
ATGATTTTGACGAGGTAGAAATTAATGTAGAGATGAATAAATTTGCTTTTGAAGAAAATGCGGTTGCCGTTGGTTTAAAAAAGCAAGCAAAAAAAACTAAAAACGCAAAATCTTGGATTTGCCCTTATAGCGTTAAAGTTGAAAATATTAGCGAAAGTAATTGCGAATACGATCATATCATAGCTAGAAATGATAAGGGCTTTAATATCGTGTTTAACTCTACGGCAAATCTAATACCTTGTAAATCATCTGCAAATTTAGAAAAATCAAATAAAATTTATAAACTTGATGATTTACATCCAAAACATCTACAAAGCGTTTTTGGCACTAGCAATAAGGCTGAAATTAAAGATTTTATTAGCAAAAATTTAGCCACCATAGATGAAAAAACCTACACAAATTTTTACAATCTTAGTAAAAAAGAGCAAATCGCTTTTCGTTATGCTTTATTTTTGCGTGAAGGCCAAGATTTTGGCAAAGCTGTGAGATTATTAAATCAAGATAAAATCAAAGGCTACTCAAATGGCACTCAAAAAAGATTTGTGAATTTGCTGATAGAAAAAATCAAAAAATTAAGCAAAATACAAAAATTTAGCGTAAATTTTATAGATAGCAAAATGCTTAGTGCTACGCGCACAGAATTATCAATTATGCGCGAAGATATAAGAAAACAAAATATCCAAGATAGCCATAGCCACTGCATTGATGCTAGTTTGGTTTTTCATTTGGTAAATTCCAAATTAATTAAAAATAGCAATAGCCAAAGAGAATTTTTATATGATTATTTTGATGAAATTTATCTTAGCCAAAGCGAGATAATCACACCTAAAAATAAGCAATATTTAGAGCTTAAAACAAATATTGCTAGAAAGCGTTTGTTTGATGATAGTGTGTATAGCTTGGTGTATGAACAATGCGATAATGGCAAATTTATTAGCATAAAAAATTTAAAAATTTTGCGCGATTTAGGCTTGCTTCATACGCGCAAAAATGGTAAAAAAATACAAGTGCCAGCTGGCCAAGCTATCGATGAAAATGCTCTAAAAAAGTATTTTGTTAGCACACATAAAGTTTTTGATAAAATTTTTGGATATTTTGAAAACAAAAATATCGCTGGGCTTGAAAAATTAAAATTTTTAGATAAGTATTTGAAAAGCTATAAGCGCGAGGATATTACAGACATCTTTGGCATTGGTAATGATAACAAGATTATTATAAAAAAAGAAAAATATGCTACACCAAATATAACTAAATTTTATCAAATTTTAAAAGAGAACGAAGAGAAAATTAGCCGTATAGAAGATGGTAAAGTTAAAATCGATGAAAATGCCATAAAATCGCTTTATAAACAGACTTTTGATAAGGGCGAAAAACGCAAACGCAATAAAACTCGTTGCGTTTATTCATTGAGTATGATTGCCGATAATAGCCAATATGTAATACGCCGAAATGGTGGATATATGGGGCTAAAAGGAGATAAAATTGCTGCTAAGAATTATCTTTTTAAAAATAAAAAAGGCGAGTTTGACATACAAAGCGTGCCTTTTTATAGCAAAAATGTTTTGCCTAAAAAAATTAGTGATATTTTAACAATTTTAAGTTTGCCAAAAGATGCCTTGCTTGTTTATGATTTCACAGATATAATTTTAGCCAAAATTTCGCCCAAAATTATGCCTGAAAATATCGCTAAACACATCGCTAAGCTTGATTTTGTGATTTCACAAGCAGCCAGACACATAACAAGGCTTTATTTGCGCAAAAATAGCTTTGATGATATAAATTTTGACGAGCTAAAAGATTTTACATTATCAAATAAAGAATTTGTAAAACTTTATGAAAACTACGATAATTTATTTAAATCTGTTTTAGGCACTCCAAGGGTTGAAAAGCAAGAGCTATCTAGTGCGAAAATTTTACAAAACGATAGCGAAATTTTGGGCTTTGAATACACAGCAAGCAACTCAGCAAGTTTTAAAGCCTTAATAAAAGAACTTTTAAATGAAACATCTAGTGCTAAATAGCTTTGGCTTATTTTTGGGTTTAAAATCAGAGCGGTTGATAGTTTATAAAAATAAAGAAATTATAAAAGAAATCGCTCTAAAATCAATTAAAACCATTCACATAAACTCATCTGGCATTAGTTTATCAAGCGATTTGGTATTTGCTTGCTCTTTGCGTGGAATCAAAGTGTTTTTTCAAAATTTTGATAGTTTTTGTGCTACGCATTCATTATACGAGCATAAAGGCGTAAATGTCTTGCGCCAGCAGTTTAATAGCGAAAATAACGGCAAAGCCATAAATCTAGCCAAAGAATTTATAATCGGCAAAATCAAAAATCAGCGCGCCACGATTTTGTATTTTACAAGAAACAAAACCTTGCCAGAAAAATTTAAAATTTTAAACTACTTAAATGGCGCAATTTATGCTTTAAAGCACGATACAAAGCTTAATAAAGATAAAATATTTGGCATTGAAGGTAGCGTGGCTAGTGCGTATTTTGAGTTTTTACGCACGCAAAATCTTTTGCCAGCTAGCTTTTGGGTGCGAACCAAAAGAAATAGCGATGAGATCACAAATAAAGCGCTAAATTACGGCTACGCTATACTTTTAAATATAATTTATAAAAGCGTAATAAATGCTGGCCTTAATCCGTATTTTGGCGTTTTGCATACTATGCGCAGCTCCAAACCATCGCTAGTGCTTGATATAATGGAAGAATATCGAAGTTTTGTAGTAGATAGAAATATCATCAAAATTCGCGCAAATCTAAAAGATGATTTTAGCCAAGATATTAAAAAAATAATCGCCACAAATATCTTAAACTCACTTGGCAAAAGGCTGATCTACAATCACTCAAAACTAAGCCTTGAAAGCATAATTCAACGCCAAATTTACAAAATCAGCGCATTTTTATGCGAAAATGACAAAAAATATAAATCATACATTTTTAGGTGGTAAATGCAATATTTAATAGCTTATGATATTGAAAACACAAAAAACCGCACAAAATTATTTGAAAAATTAAAAGATTTTGGATTAAAACCAGTGCAAAAATCGCTTTTTTATGGCGAGTTATCAAATGCTGAAAAATTAAGCGTTAAAATTTTCTTAAAAAAATACTGCTTAGATGGCGATAAAGCCATAATAACCGCTGCTAGCTTAAAAATAGAAGATACGCTAGGCTATGAAAAAGACGATTTTACAAAGAAAGAATTTGAAATTTTATGATTTTAATTCTAGCTAATTGCGCTATTACCTAAGAAAACTTAGTATTTACAAAGAAAGAATTTGAAATTTTATGATTTTAATTAGCCACATTAGGCAATTTATGTTTTGCCCGCGCATTTTTTATTTTTATAATTTTTGCGATATTAAATTGAATTACCCAGAATATGTAAAAGCCGGAGTGGAATTTCACGCAAAGCAAGATGAATTATTTAAAAGCAGAAAATTTTCTAAATTTCAAATATCATACATTAAAATTTACAATAATTTTTATCTTGAAAATAATGAATTGTGCGGAGTGGCGGATTTTATTTTAGAATGCGATGATGAAATTATCGTGGCTGAGTTTAAAAATCAAGGCACTTTAAGGCTAAGCGCAGGTTCTAAAATGCAATTAATTGCGTATTCTAAACTAGCTAGCGAGTTTTTCAATAAGCCATTTAATAAAATAATTTTATGCCACGGCAAGAATTTGAAATTTAAAATTTTTCAAATAAACCAAGCAGATATAGCAAATTTTAATAAAATTTTAGAGCAAATAAAAGGAATTTTAGAAAATGAAAATTTCCCAAATAGCTCAGCTAGCTTAGCAGCCTGCGCTCAATGTGAGTTTAGAAATTATTGTGATGATAGAGAATAAAATTTGGCTAAGTGTTAAACTTAGCCAATCACCCCGGTGACTATGCAGAAACGGGGTCCGAACACACCTTATGGTGATTTCAAACGCTTTGTAGTTTTATAATATAATTTGCGATGGGATTATAGCTAAATTTTCCACAAAACGGTTGCAAATTATATCACAAAACTACGTGGTTTGAAACCCCATCGCGCCATTTAGCAGACCGCCCACACCTTGACGTTGCAAATTATATCACAAAACTACGTGGTTTGAAACTTTTTAGCAGCCCACATAACAGCGCAAGCAGTTATTGTTGCAAATTATATCACAAAACTACGTGGTTTGAAACATAAGACTAGGGCTTAATGAGCTTGACAGGATACAAGGTTGCAAATTATATCACAAAACTACGTGGTTTGAAACTGCTTGCTGAGCTTGCGCATCTTGCGTGGATTGTTT
>SPMW01000026.1 GCA_009827235.1 Candidatus Campylobacter infans
GTAGGCCTCGAACCTACGACCTTATCATTAAGAGTGATCTGCTCTACCAACTGAGCTAAGGAGGCGTAAAATTGAAATTTGCGCTGGGATTATACAATTTTTTTTTGATTTTTTTCTTAAATATTTATTATGATTTTATAAAAGCAAATAATAAATTTTAATATCTTAGAAAATTTTAATAATAAATAATTTTAAGATATTTTATAAATAAAATGATAACTATTATTAAAAATTTATCTTATATTTGCGATTTATTATCATTTTTAAAATATAATTTTACCACTATTTTTTTAAATCAAGGAGATAAAATGAGAAAACTCTCATTTTTTGCTTGCGTGGCGCTTAGTTGTTGCGCGCTTAAAGCAGATGATGTTACAAACCTAGGTCAAATCAATGTAATAAGTAGCACCGGCAATGAAAATATAGATGCTAGCAAGATTAGCGTAAGAAATGCAAATCTTATAAAAGACATTTTGCGTGATGTGCCTGGCGTTTATGTAGGTGGCGAAAATGGCCTAAACCAAAAAATTTATATGCGCGGTATAAATGATCGTGGTATAAATATCACCATAGATGGTGCCAGACAAAAAGGCAACGCTTTTCATCATAGCGCTGATTTGTTATTAGACCCTGAGCTGGTTAAAGCAGTAGATATTGGTCTTGGCGTGCATTCAGTTGTTGGCACAAGTGGCGCGCTTGGCGGCTCGATCGCATTTGAAACAGCAAATGCGCGCGACTTGCTTGAAGATGGGCAGAGTTTTGGCGGTAAATTAAAAGGCTCTTACACAAGCAATAATAAAAATTATGGACAAAATTTAATTTTATTTGGAGCATATGAAGGATTTGATGCCCTAACTAGCATCAGCCACCACGGACATGATTTTGGCAAGAGCGCAAATGGTTATAGAATGGGTGGCGATGGCGATGATTTGGATTTACTATTTAAAATAGGCTATGATTTTAATGATTATGCAAGATTAGAGCTAAGCAGCCAAAGAATGCAATACGATGGTATGTATCCGCTAAAAGCTGAATGGGCAAGCCAGGGCAATCCAGTAGATACTAAATATTTTCGCGATACATACACAAGCAAATTTACTTACAATCCAAATGACTATGTGGATTTAAGCGCAAACGCTTATTATACAGATCATCATATGAAATCTAGTCTAAATGCTGGCGTTAAAACCATCGGCGCAAAAATCATCAATAAAACATTGTTTCAAGGCGATACATTTAGCCATACCTTAGTATATGGTAGTGAGTATTATCAAAGCAAATCATACAATAAAAACGCCTCAAACTATACCTTTTCAAACAAAAGCACACTAAATATCACACGCCCTGGCTACACACAAGAAAGCATAAAAAATCCAAAAGTCCAAGATGATAAAGCAGATAGCTTTTCTTTATTTATAGAAGATCAATTTCGTTATGGCAATTTAACGCTCACACCAGGCATTAGATTGGATCATTATGTATTACACACTATGGGCGGCGATGTTATAGGCACTATAACATCGCCTGGTAGAGGTGGCAAACTCACCACCAGCCCGCTATCATCTGGCGAGCGCGCAAAATACTCTTGGAGTGAAATTTCACCAGCTTTTAGCATAGATTATCAATTAGATATGGGACTTGGCTTATATGCTAGCTACGCTAGGCTATTTCGTGGCCCAGACCCGATAGAATCAATTCGCCTAGATGGTAGCAATGTGCTAAGCATAACCACAAATGATGAATTAGAGCCTGAAACCGGGAATGCTTATGAACTTGGCATAAGATATCAAACAAATATCACCGACAACCAAAATATCAGCCTAAGCACCAAATATTTTTACGATCAATACAAAAATTTAATAGTAGAAATGGGACGAGCTGGCGAAGTTGGTATAAGACGCATAAATGGTGGCCCAGCCGATACAAATGGAGTCGAAATTAGCGCACGCTACACCATAAACGCCCTAAGCCTCGCAGCTAGCTACTCTCACAGCCGCACAAAATACAAAAATTCTAACAACAACGCAGGCTATGGCGGCGTGCTAGCGTATTCGGATTCAGGTGATAAATATACATTTAATGCCGAGTATTTCATTGCTAGCTTGGATACTTTAATCGGTTATAATTTAATCGCTGTAAATAAAATCGACACCAAAAATGGTAGCAACACAAGCTTTAAAAAGCCAGGATACGCCACTAGCGATATTTACGCCAACTGGGCTCCTAGCGATGGCAAATTAAAAAATTTAGAAGTAAATTTTGGAATTTATAATTTATTTGATAAAGCTTATTGGTCCCATAGCCAACGCAGCGCAAGCGCAGATCGCGACAGTAGCATTGATTGGAGCGAGGGTAGAAGCATAAAGGCTAGCCTAAGTTATAAATTTTAATTAGATTTATTTTAAAATTTACCTAAACGCGCCCTGAATTATTTAAAATTTATTGGTGACCCCTACGAGATTCGAACTCGTGTTGCCGGCGTGAGAGGCCAGTGTCCTAACCACTAGACGAAGGGGCCAAAATAAGGGCGCAATTTTATCCAAAAAAACTGAAATTAAAATTATTCTATAAATTAAAGCTATTAAAATATTAAAATTTTAAAAAAAAATTTTAATATTTTATATTATTGCCGATATAAGCTAAACTCATCTTAACACAAAGGTTACACAATGGACAACTCAGTATCTTCAAATCTTAGCTCTTTGGCTAGTATGTTTAGTGGCGCGAACAAAAACGGCCAAAATCTAAGCGAATTAACCAATCAAAATTTTGGCAAAAATTTAGACAAAAACGCCATCAAAAACGCAGCTAGCGAGCTTAGCGGCAAAGGTTTAATACAAAATTATCAAATGCAATTTATGCAAGCAAGCTTTACTCAAAGTGGCTCAAATTTTAGCTTGCAAGTTGGGCTTGCTAGTTTTGGGGCTAGCTCTGGGCCAGCTGGTAGTAGCTTTAATGCTAGTATGACTTTATTAAATATCACCGGCTCAGTTGGCAAAGACGGCACAAACGCAAACCTTAATGATTTATTTAAAATGATAGATTTAAACGCCATAGGTTATAGCGGCAAGCCATTAAATGCGTTAAGCAAAAATGAAGCTGCCGATTTAGTAAGCGACAAGGGCTTTTTTGGTATGGAAAATACCGCAAAACGCGTGGCTGATTTTGTGATAAACAGTGCTGGCGATGATTTAGAAAAACTAAAAGCCGGCAAAGAAGGCGTGATAAATGGCTTTAACCAAGCACAAAAACTTTGGGGTGGCAAACTCCCTGAAATATCGCAAAAAACGCAAGAACTTCTTTTGAAAATGATAGATGAACGCATCAACGAACTAGGCGGCAATGTGATGAGCTTAGAAGCTTAATCAAAATAAATAAATTTTAAACTCACTTCCTAAATTTAAAATTTTGGCCTCATTATGAAAAAGTGAGGCCAAATTAAGCGCGTTTGGCTTTTTTCTTTTTTAAATTTTAATCCACTCTAATTTTAGCCTTTAAAATAACTCGCTCTCTAAGCTATTTTTGGCAAGCTCTTTGCACTCTAAAAAACTAGAATGCGCTTTAATGAATGTTGCTTTAAATGAATATGTTTTAATGAATGTGCTTTAATGAATGTGCTGGGCGCAATTTAGCGCGCGTGAGATAATTTTCTTTGCCAAGCTGCTTTGGATTTTGCTAATATAAATTCAATAATTTTTGGCTTGAAATTTTAATTTGTAAAAAGATTTTACAAAAAATTGCTAGGATTTATTTTTGCCACTTAAATGATTAATTTAGCGGGCTATTATGGAATTTCTCGCTTTAATCATCAAGCCAAAACTTATCTCAGCTTTTAAAATTTCATCAAGCAAGCACAAGCTTAAAATTAAAATTTAGCCTTTAAAATTTCATCAAGCAAGCACAAATTTTAAATTAAAATTTGGCGTTTTAAACTTTAACTAGCGTGCTTTTTGATAAATCCCAAAAGTTTTTATGGGCTTTTTATACGGCAAATTTTAAAATTTATCAAGCAAAATCAACGCGCCAAATAAAATTTACAAGCCAACTTCACCAAATCGCCCTATTTTAGCAAGCTTAAAGTTTATTTAAAAGCTCGCCTACTAGTTTTTCAAACTCTTCATAAGATTTTATTTTGCTTGTGTTTAACATATATTTGCCATTTATTATAAAACTTGGCGTGCCGTGAAGCTTTGCTATTTCGTAAGCTTGCGCGCTAGCATCTAAATACTGCTTGCCGTTTTGGCTTTTGGCGTAGTTTTGTATGTCCGCGCTCGTTATTTTGTGGCTTTGGTTAAAAATATCAAGAGCTATTAAATAAAACTCGCTTTCGTCTTTAAAGTTAAATTTATATTTAAAAGTAGCCTCAAAATATGCTTTTAAAATTTTATTTGTATAGCTTTCATCATCTTTTACGCTATTAAATCCATCTCTTATATCAAGCCCTTTTGCATAGGCTAAAATTTCGTTCATTTGCTCGCCAAATTCTCCCATTTGCGCCACTTGCCATTCATAAAATGTAACATTTTGAAACTTTTGGGCTAAATTTTTCATTGTTTTAGCGCGGAAATGATTATAGCAGTGAATGCATTGATAGCTAAGCACCTCAACCACCGTGGCATTTGCGTCTTTAAATTGTATGTTTTTTGGCAGTTCTTCGTAGGCTTTGGCTAGCAAGGTGCTAGTATAAAATGCGCTTATAATCAAAGCTAACGCCGTATTTTTTAACACTCTCACTAAATTAACTTTCATTGTTTTTCTCCTTTAAGAAATTTTTTATATTTTCATAAACTAAATCCATTAAGGTTTTTCTAGCTTCAACGCTAGCCCACGCAATATGCGGGCTTAAAAGCAAGCGTTCTTTATGTTTTAGGCTTAAAAATGGATGATTTTTAGGCATAGGCTCTGTGCTTAAAACATCACAACAATAATAAATCTCGCGTTCGTCGATTTCGCGGGCTAATGCGTTTTCATCTACTATCGCGCCACGGCCAAAATTTGCCAAAATTGTCCCATTTTGTAACTTTTGTATCGCATTTTTATTAAAAAGATTTTGTGTTTTTTCATTTAATGGAGCGTGAATGCTTATAATGTTACATTTTAGGACATCTTCAAAATTTACTCTTTTGTATTCGTTGTTATTGTTTTTACCGCTAGTTGAGTAATAGCAAACATCGCAATTAAAAGCGCTAGCGATTTTTGCAACCGCGCGCCCTATATCGCCAAAGCCCACAACGCAAAAGCTTTTATTTGCTAGCTCGTAAATTTGGGCCTGTAAATGCACGAAAACTTCGCTATTTGCCCAGCCATTTATATCCTTACAATAGCTATCATAATAGCTCGTGTGATTTAATAAAGCCAGCAAACTCGCAAAGCACTGCTGGGCAACTGAGTTTGTAGAGTAGCTAGCCACATTTTTTACGACTATACCGCTTTTTGCGCAAAATTCCAAGTCGATATTATTCATACCAGTTGCCGTTAAAGCAATTAGCCCTACTTTGCTATTTTCAAGCTCATTTTTGCCAAGGCAAACCTTATTTGTGATGATTATATCAGCATCTTTTATGCGCCCTTTTACTTCATTTTGGCTAGTAGTTTTATAGCTAATAAACTCGCCAAAGCTAGCAAACGCGCCCAAATCAGTATCGCGCCCTAAGGTATCAGCATCAAGTAGCACTATTTTCATCACTCCCACCTTTTATATAAATCATTTTTTACGCCCAAAATATCTAGCCATTTGCCGATTATGAAATTTTGCATTTCATCCCCGCTATAACTTGCCAAAATAGGCGGAGCCATTATCACGCCAAGTTTTGCAAGCGCGCTCATTTGCTCTAAACTTATAATGCTTAATGGCATTTCACGCACGCCTAAAACCAGCTTGCGCTGCTCTTTTATCATCACGCTAGCAGCGCGGGTAAGCAAACTATCACTTAATCCACAAGCGATTTTGCCAAGGCAATTTATACTACACGGAGCAATAATCATCGCCTCAAACCCGCTACTACCGCTTGCTGGGCTAGCCCAAATTTCGCTTTCTATATTAATTTTAGAATACAAATTTTGAGCTATCACTTCATCGCCAAGGGCTAAAAGTTCGGCTTTTGTGGCTGTTTTTAGACTAGATGGATTAAAATTTGTGCTATTTTTTAAACTCTCACAAGCAAGCGAAATTTTAGCATTTTGGCTAAAAATCACGCAAACATCGCATTTTGCATCAAATAAAGCATTTGCTGTTTTTATGCCAAATAAACCAAGGCTAGCCCCGCTAATTCCTACTATTACTTTCATCAATCTACTATAATATGCCCTACAAATTTTGAAAAATTATCTATAATCTCAGCCCCGCGCCTAAATCCAAGCGCACAACCCTCAAAGGCAAAAAACACGCCAGCTTGATATTTTTGCCCTTTTTCATCTTGGTTAAAATCATAATATTCTTGGTATAAAAATTTGCCATTTTCGTATTCTCCGCCGTTTTTTTCTAGCACAACTCCATCTTGGCTGATTATACTTACATTTGCGCCCTCTCTTGCTAAAAATGGCTTTTTAACTTGCTTTTTATTAGCTAGTGGCTCATAGCTTGAATGCAATAAAAGCGGGTGATTAGGATATAAATCCCATAAAATTTTCATTATGCCCTTGCTTTGAAATAATAAAGTATAAGCTGGATTTAAGATTATGGCTTTTTGGTTTTTTATTATATTTTGTAAAATCAGCCCAAGCTCGCCCTCATCAATAGCTATTTGCTCCCAAGGGATTAGCTTAAATAAAAACTCATAATTTTGCCCATCTACAAAAATTCCATTTTCATCATCAAAGCTAATCTCATGAATATAAGCAAAACGCGTATTAAAGCCTGCGCGATTAGCACAAGCTTGTATTAGCCTTGTCGTTGCTTCATCTTCGCTATTTCCTTCAATGCAAGTAAATAAAATTTTATATGGATTTTGCGCATAAAGCTCATCAAACTCGCTAGTATCATCATCAAGCGTCATTAAGCGTTTAAAATTTTCTACCAAGCCATCAAATAAATCATTAAATTGCGCGGCTTCATCTAAGCCATTTTGTTTAAGAATTGCCCATTGTAAAATGGCCGTTTCAAACACAGCCGTTGGCGTATCAGCATTAAACTCAATCAGCTTTATAGACTTACCATCAAGCCCGCCAGCCAAATCAAAACGCCCATAAAGATGCCAATGGACATCATTTTCCCAGCTTTGCTTAATTAAATCTATCAAATTATAAGGTATGCCAAGCTCAAAAAACAAATCATTATCTATTACATATTGAGCAGCATTTACAAACATATCATATAGCTGATTTACAGCCTCGTAATACTCATCTGCTTGCTTGCTTGAAATTTCTACTAATTCAGCCGAGGCATAAGGCGTGCCATCATTATCTGTATGCCACGAAAAGCCAATGCTTTCTAAATACTCCGTGCTTATAGGCATTGTTTTTTGGATTTTCATTATTTATCCTTTTGTAAATTTTAATTATTTAAGTTTGTGTTTTTTAGCTTTTCTAGCATCATAAACTCTGGTCTATACTCAAAATGCATAGTATCAAAATGCTCCCAGCGTCCGCCCCAAATAAAGCCATTGCGTTCAAAAATTTCAATTATTTGCGCTGGCAAGGCGTTTTTGTATTTTTTATGCCAACGCCAATAAGTGCTATGATCTACGCCTATATCAATCGCTATGCCATATGCGTGCGCGCTTAGAGCATTAGTGCCAGCAATTACGCGGTATTTAAAAGTCCCGCTATCTTTTAATAAATTTTTTAATTTTGGATTTTGTTTTGCAAGTAAGCTTAATTCAGCACTTACTCGCTCTAAGGCATCGGCTGCGCCGTTTTTAGCATTAAACTCCAAAGGCTTATCAAAAACGCCTTTTAGCCAAATTATTTTTTTAAGATTTGCTTTAATCTCGCTTTCATTTTTACCATAAATTTCATCAAAAAGTTCATAAATTCTAACCCTGCCAGCATCGTTTCGTGGCGTATTTAATCCCTTATAAAGCCCATAAGGCAGGCTAAATATCGCGCTAGCATTTATATCGCTATAACTAAGCACCCTAGAATTATCAAAGCGAATTTCATCATTAACAATTCTCACCCCATAAGCATGCTCTAAGGCGATTTTTTGGGGATCTATTATAAGAGTGGCCGAACTTAGGCGCGATAATAAAAGCGCTTCATCTTTTATATCTTCATAGCCTTTGCCTAGCTCTAAATCCGTGATGGCGGTTTTTGCTACCAAGGCACGACCATTTTGTGCGGTGCGAATCCCCCAAACATTATGCACAGCTTCATTGCCACCAGCATAAATCATCACATGCCCTGGCATCACTAAAAGGCTAGTAAGCCCTAGCATTTTGTTGTTTAATAAAATTTGCTTTTGTTTATTGTTTAAATTTTTTAATTTTATATTTGTGCCGATTTTGCCTTGTTGTTGCGAGTTTCTAGGTAGCCATAAACCAAAACTAGCAAAAAAATCTTTTGTAAATAGCGAGCAGTCCCTAAGCCACCATTGTCCGCCCCAGCCGTATTTTTGACCTATTAATTCATTTGCCATATTTTTTAGATTTTCGTCATTTACCATTAAAAAGTGCGAACCTATGCCTTTTGGAATGTTAAATTTTAATTCATTTTCACCAATTTTGCCATTAAAATAAAATCTCCGCGCATCTTCGCTAGTGTATGGGAAAATCGTGCCTATTCTAGATCTAATCTGGCTAGCAAATTTTCTAGCGGTTTTGGTTTTTTTAGCTTTATGTAAGGTTTTGCTATTTGTGATTATATTTATGTCTTCTTTAATAAAAACAGCAAAATTAAAATTTCTATAAGTTTTTTGGGCATTTTCATCTAAAAGCATTAAATCCTCGGCCTTTACAAAGCTATAAAAAGCGTCTGTGCGCACAAACGCCCATTTACCATCCTTGCTATAATGAAGCACCATAACAGGCACAAACGCCCCAAGCACGGATTCTTGTAATAAATCAAAATTTTGATTTGTAGCGTCTATTTTTGAGCCATAAAGTCGCTCATTTGTTGGGAGATTGCGCGCTAAGGTTGGTCTAATTATAATCGCGCCTTGATTAATGCTAGCATAAGATTTGGCATTTGCGTTAGCATATAAGGCTTTAAACCATTTTTTGCTGCGTTTTTTGCCCTTTTCATCAAACCCTTTTTTATAATAATTTAACGCCCACATACTTTCTTTAATCTCAGCAATGCTATTTTTATCCCAAGCGCGAAATAACTGCTCTAAATAGCGATTTTCATCTAGCTTGATATTATAAGGATAAACCTGCTCTAAATCATTTGCATTTTGGCTGATAAAAGTATCAAGCAAACTTGGGGCAAGTCCGCTATTTTGCGCGTTATAGCGAGTTGGCAAAAGCGTCGTGTTTAGCTCTAATTCTTGCTTTTCATCTAAAATGCTTTTAGGATTTTTGCTAGCACAAGAAATCAAAAAAATACTAGAAAATAAAAAAATCAGTAAAATTTTAATTTTTTTCATTTATAGCCTTGTTTTAAAATTTAAAAAAAGGCTATAATTGTAGCAAAAAATCCAAGGTTTTGTTGCGTGTTAGGGCAAATTTTAGAGATTTTAGAAAAGAAAAAAGCTGTATTTTTAACAGGTGGCGGTGGCGTTGGAAAAAGCTATTTAACGCGCCAAATCATAGAACATTATGAAAAAAATAATAAAGCAGTAGTAGCCCTTGGCAGCACAGGCATAAGTGCTGTAAATATCGGCGGAATCACAATCCACAGCTTTTTTAGCTTTGGTATAAGCAAGGATTTAAATGAACTTAGCCAACTGGATAAAAAGCAAATACAAAAATTACAAGAATTAAATAAGATTATCAAAAATATAGATTTATTGATAATTGATGAAATTTCAATGGTGAGTGCTGATTTATTTAATATGATAAATTACAGGCTAAATCGTGGCTTTAATGGCGCGTTGCTTTTGGTTGGGGATTTTTATCAATTAGCACCGGTGCAAAAAGGCGTAAATGGCTTAGATGATAATGCAAAATTTACACAAAATCTTTTTAACACAAGCATTTATGCATTTAGCTCGCATTCGTGGGAGATGATAAATCCACAAAATGTGCTTTTGCTTCATTCAAAACGCACTAATGATTTGGAATTTTACGCTCTGTTAAATGAATTAAGAATTGGGATATTAAGCCAAAAATGCTTGGAGTTTTTGCGTTCTTGCTTAATAAGCCCAACAAATCAAGCACCAAAAGACGCCCTAAGACTTTTTGGGGTTAATAAAAAAGCAGATACTGTTAATAAAGCACGCCTAAATGAAATAAACGCGCGACTTTACAGCTTTGAAGCTAGTGTTGAAATACTTGATGAAAAATTAAGCGAGCAAGCCATTTTAAAATGGATCCAAAGCATTACCTTGCCACAAATTTTAGAGCTAAAAGTAGGCGCGGAGGTGATATTTTGTGCTAATAAGCGCGGTAGTTTTTACAATGGCGAGCGCGGCACAATAGTTGAAATTAATGATGAAATCATAAAAGTAGCCAAAAAAAATGGCATGATTGTAGAAATTAGCAAGAGCGTTATTGAGCTAAACGAATACGCAAATAATGGCGATGAAATCATAAGCATTCAAAGAGCAAAATTTATCCAATACCCCTTGCGCCTTGCATACGCCATCACCATACATAAAAGTCAGGGTATGAGTTTAGATGAGTTTGTGTGCGATATTGATGATATTTTTGCGCGCGGGCAATTATATGTCGCGCTTTCAAGAGCCACAAATCCAAAAGGGCTATTTTTGCATTTTAGCAAAAGTAATCTAGCCTGGCATTTACAAAAAAGCATTGCTTGTGATAGCGATGTGAGCGCATTTTATCAAAATGCAAAGTTTTTAAAAGAGAGCTAAGATGATGAGATTAAAATTTATAATTTTAGTTTTGGGCGCATTTTTAAACGCCCAGCAAATCAATATAGAAAATTTTCAAAGCGATTTGTATTCTAAAAACAGCACAAATTTTAAAAAAATTGTGCTAGATATGCAACTTACAAGCACGCAAAATGCCGATGAAGCACAGCTAAAAGATGCGCTAAATGTGATAATTGGTAGCTTTTATGCTGAGGATTTAATGACTAGCAAGGGCAAAGAAGCGCTAAAAGGCGCCCTTATTCAATACTCAAAGCAAAAATACAATATCAAAATCGAGCGCATTTATATTTTAGCCTTAAAATTTGCGCCTGATATCGATATAAATGCCTTAAAAACGCTAATAGAGCAAAAATGCCAAACTAGCTTAAACGAAACAAACTCCAAACAAAACGCCCAAAAATCCGCCCAAAAGCTAATACAAGAACAAATGAAAAATAACGCAAAAATCATCGATGGCATAAAAGATTTTGGCGATATTGATTTTTATCAATAAATTTATTTTGCTAGCAGGATTTAAAATTTTAAAATTTAAGCGCGGATTATTTAAATTTTAAACTAAAATTTTGCGCTAAAATTTAAGCACAAATTTTAATCCATACCACGCTTTTAGCTAGTAAAACGCCCTTAAATAAACCAAATTTTAAAATTTGCGCCAAATTTTAATCAATCTTTTCAGCCAAATTTAAAATTTCAAGCAAATTTTAATCAATCTTTATAGGCGAAGCAAAAACAAACTCCCTTGCATCGCCCTTGACTAGATTTATATTCATAGAATTATTTTGGATCTTAACCAAATAGCATTGTTTTGCTATCATAAAATCCTTTGCAACCTCGCCTAATTCATTCTCCCACGCTTTTATAAACTCGCTTGGCTCTTTTATTACGCGTTTTAAAAGTTCTCCTTTTTCTAAACTTAGCTTTTTTAAGTCATAATCCCACCAGGCAATTTTTTCTAAATCCGCGCATATTTCATCTTTAAAGCGCATTTTGACTATTTTGGCTGGATTGCCAGCTACTACGGCATATGCTGGCACATCTTTTGTGATTACTGAATTAGCTGCGATTACGGCGCCATTTCCTATGCGAATCTTTTTTGCGCCCGGAGCAAAGGCATTTGCGCCTATCCAAACATCATTGCCTATAAAAGTAGGCGCAGGCCACCAATCATAATCATCCAAACCCTTACAAGGCGTGGCTAAATTACCGCTTGAATGCATGCTAGCAAAATAATTATTTATACTAAGACTGCTAGTTATATGATTCATAGGATGTTGTCCCATACCAAAGCCAAGATTTGTGCTAAGCGAACAATACCGCCCAATATAACAATTTCTCATCACAGAGCCAGCATTTACATAACTAAATGCCCCACCAAAACCATGCGTAAAAAACACGCTCTCATGCAAGCAAAACGGACGCTCATAAATAAAATTAGCATTCGCATAAGTCCTGCCAAGCAACAACAAACCATAATCTCTGCTTAAAATTTCATTCATCTTTATCCTTAAAAATATTCGTTTATTTCACGCTTGCTTAGCTCCCAAGTGCCAGTTTCTACCCATTCATCAACCTTACAAAAACGACAAAATGCCGCAGGTTTTGCGATGAATTGTAAAATTTCATTATAATCGCGCGCTTTATGAATATCAATATAATCATTCTTGCTAACTTCTAAGGCTTTTTTAAGCTCACCTTTTTTCTCAAAATACTTATTAAAATGCTGTATATTGCCAATAATCGAGCAGGTATAAAGCTTGCCATCGCGAAGTAGAGTGCATGAATTAGCAATCCCACAACACATAAAATTTGTCCTAGCATTTTGCCTGCCATTTTCATCAAGGGCAAAACGGCGAAAAGTTTTTTGATTAGGTTCGCCACCATCAAACCACTCAAACTCACAAGAGTATTTAGCGATTTTAGCATTCACACTATCCCAATCAATCTTTAAAGGATACGGCGTGGGCGCGATTATTACGCCTTGTGCGGCTGCGGTTTTATAAAACTCATCATTTTGCTTTGGCAAAAGCACTCCATTTGTTACTAATTTTATTATGGCATTTGGGAAGTATTTGCGCGTTAAAATCATTATTTCATTTACTTTTGGGTGTAAAAGTGGCTCACCGCCCATTAAGTGGATTTTGCCTACTAATTTATCGCTAAGATCGCTAAGCCTTGCAAAATCACGCTCTAAAATCTCTAAATCGATTAATTCTTTACTAGCTAACTGGCTAAAATGCGAACAGCCCTTACAATTTAAATTACAATGCTCGGCTAATTGAATTTCAACCAAACCGATATAAGCTTGTGGCAAGGTGCGCAAAAATCCGTGCCTTAAAATTTTAAAATGTTTTATTAAAGAATCAAAATTTTGGGCAAGCAAATTAAAATTTTGGGCTAGTTCATTGTGGGCAGCGCCTAATTGTTTATAATTTTGTATTAAATCATTGTGCGCTTTGGCAAGGATTTGTATGTTTTGTTCTATTTGCTTAATTTCTTGGGGGGGGGGGGGTATGTATTTGGCTTTGTGCGTTAGCTAAATCACCTGTTTTTTTCATAGTTATCCTTATTTTGATTTTGGGGCGCGATTATAGCATATTTATATAATGGCGATAAAAATTTTAATTTAAAAACGCAAAAAGGCATAAATTTTAATTTAATTTAAAATTTTTTGCTAAAATCGCGCAAAAATGAATTAAAATAAGCTCAACTAACATTACAAAAATCACAAAGGCGCATTTTGTCAAGCATAGTAGAAAATTTACACATTTACATAATTATAACCGGCGCCATACTTTTTGTAAGCGTTTATTCAAGCAAAATCACTCAAAAAATCGGCGTGCCATTGCTTTTAATATTTTTAGGACTTGGTATGCTTTTGGGCGAAGAAGGTCTAGTTGGCATACGCTTTTCAAACTCGCTCTTAGCGCAAGCTGTTGGCACTGTGGCTTTGATTTTTATACTTTATAATGGCGGGTTGGAGACGCGTTTTGCTGATATTAAAAGCGTGATAGTAAGCGGGGTGATTTTAGCTACTTTTGGCGTGGCAATAACTGCTGTGATAATGGCTTGTTTTATATATTTTGTGCTTAATTTTAGCTTTTTAGAAGCACTTTTGCTTGGCTCTATTGTAAGCTCGACAGATGCGGCTGCTGTTTTTATGATACTGCGCACACAAAAAATCGTCTTAAAGCGCGGTTTAGGCGAACTTTTAGAGCTTGAAAGCGGCTCAAATGACCCTATGGCGATATTTTTAACCATCACAATCTTACAGCTTATTTCTTTACAAAATAGTGGCGATGGCATAGAGCTTTCTAATTTGGCCTTAAATTTTGCCTTACAATTTGGCGTTGGTATCGCGCTTGGCATCGCATTTGGCTGGCTTTTCCCAAAGCTTTGCGATCGCTTAGGTTTAATGCAAAATGGGCTTTATTCGCTAATTAGCGTGGCTTGGCTTTTTATAATGTTTGGGCTTTCAAATCTACTTTGGGGCAATGGTTTTCTTACAATTTACATAGCTGGAATTTTAAGCAATCGCTATATTTTTGCGCATAAAGAAAGCATTTTGGCTTTTCACGAAGCACTTGCTTGGATGATGCAAATTATCGTGTTTTTAACGCTTGGGCTTTTGGTTTTGCCCTCAAATCTACCATCTGTGGCATTTGAAGCTTGTATTTTATCTCTTGTGCTGATGTTTATTGCGCGTCCTTTGGCTGTGTTTTTGGGGCTTGGTTTTTCGCGTTTTGGGCGCAATGAAAAACTTTATATCTCATGGGTTGGCTTGCGCGGTGCCGTGCCTATTATACTTGCTACTTATCCTTATGTTTATGCCCTGCCTGAAAGCGATATGATATTTAATATAGTCTTTTTTGCCGTTTTAGTATCTGTGCTAATCCAAGGTATGAGTATAAGTTTTATGGCTAAAAAGCTAGGCGTAACAGAATAAATTTTAAAATTTCAAGGCTAAAAATGAAAAAATATAGCTATGATGAGTTTAGCATTGATTGTAAAAAGCTATCACAGCAAATAAAGGCAGATTTTAACCCAGCTTGTATCGTAGCCATATCGCGTGGCGGACTTAGCTTAGCCCAGCGCCTTGGGCATTTGCTTGGCATTAAGGCTGTATTTTGCATAAATGCCTCGCTTTATAACGACCAGCAAAAAAGCACGCTGAAAATTTATAATATACCAAATTTATCTGGCTTTAAAAATGCGCTAATTTGCGATGATATAGTAGATAGTGGCCAAACATTGCTTGGCGTTTTAGATGTTTTAAGGCAAAATTTTAATACTTGCGAGCTAAAAACGGCTAGCTTATTTTACAAAAAAAGCGCGCAAATAAAACCTGATTATTTTATAAATTTTACTGATGAATGGGTAGAGTTTGCTTGGGAGGCGCTTTAAAATTTGCTTAAAATTTGCCTATTAAAATTTGTTTATTAAAATTTGCCTAAAAACCTGCGTTAAATTTCTTTAAAATTTGCCCAAATTTTAAAACGCATTAAAATTTGGCGCCTTAAACGCCAAAATTAAATTTTATTTATCTTTTTAAATCATTTACAGTTTGAAGCATAGAATCGCTTGTGGTAATGGCCTTTGAGTTTGCTTCATAAGCGCGTTGGCCAGTGATTAGCTCTGTCATTTCTTCTACTAATTGCACATTACTCATCTCCACAAAACTTTGCTTGATTTGCCCTAAGCCATCTTGGCCAGCTATGCCTGCTATTGGCGCGCCACTAGCTGCTGTTTGTAAAAAATTATTATCGCCTGTTGCATGAAGCCCTGCTGGATTTACAAAATTTACTAATTCTATTTGACCGATTTGTTGCATTTCTTGGTTGCCAGGTTGTAATACAGAAACCGTCCCATCAACACCCACTGAAATTTGCGTAGCATCAGCTGGGATATTCATTTGTGGCATTAGCGCATAACCATCGCTATTTACTATATTGCCATCGCCATCTAATTTCCACGCGCCATTTCTTGTGTATGCGATAGTCCCATCTGGTAATTGAACCTGAAAAAAGCCATTGCCAGCAATTGCCATATCTAAATTATTGCCAGTTTCTTTAAAATAACCTTGCCCAAATAGCTTAGTTACGGCTGTTGGGCGCACGCCAAGGCCTACTTCTATGCCTGTTGGGCTAGTGGTTGTGGTGCTTGTTGGCGTGCCAGAATATTGCATCACTTGATACATCAAATCCGCAAATTCTGCGCGATTTTTCTTGTAGCCTATTGTATTTACATTTGCTATGTTATGTGAGGTTGTATCTACTTGGGTTTGTTGTGCTATCATACCAGTAGCAGCTGTGTATAAAGATCTTAACATTTTTTATCCTTTTAAAATTTATGCCCGCACGCTTGCTAGCTTGCTTATGGCTTCGCTATTTAAATCATTCATATGCGTTGTCATAACCTTTTGGTAAGTTTCTACCATTCTTTGGGTTTGGATTAGATTTACCATTTCAGTTACTGGATTTACATTTGACATTTGCGCTATGCCTTGTTTAAAAGCTGCGCTTATTTCGTTATCTTCTATATCTTCAATGCGTGGGAATTTATATAAATTATCGCCATCAGGCATTAAATCTCTAATTTCTCTTGGCACTGCCACGAAAAAACGCCCCAAAAGCACATCATCGCCATAAACTTCTCCATTTTGCGTTATTGTTAGTGCTACATCTGGCGGCACTTGTATGCCACGGCGACCATCTGGCGCGTTAGCATAAGCACTATCCATCACACGATATCCATCTTTTGTAACGATAAAACCTTCATCATCAAGGTTTAATGAACCATTTTTGCTTAATCTTAAATCGCCATTTGGGGTTTGAACCATCAAAAAGCTATCATCGCGCGTAATGGCTACATCTAGCGCATTTGTGCTAGCTTTCATCGCCCCAGCACTATAATCAGTATAACGCTCATTTATATTTGGCACTCTATTTATACTACGAGATAAAAATTTCGCCGCATCTTTGGTGTGATTTTGTAAGGGCAATTCATCGCGCCTATCTTTGAAAATGCGCTCAAAATCGGCTATTACGACATCTTGGCGTTTATAGCCCATGGTATTTACATTAGCTAAATTTTGAGTGATTACATCAAGGCGGTTAAACTGCGTAACCATCGCGCCAGCTGCTTGATAATATCCATTATTCATAATTTTGCCTTAGTTTTTTGTAATTTTTTTAGCTCTAAGCAAAAGCCATTCCAAAAAAATTTTAAATAAAATTCTATAAATTTACTAAACCTTGCTAAAATCTCGCCGATTTTTTACAACTTACATTTTAACCCATAGATCTTACTAAGGAGAGTAAATGACCGCAAAAGAACTAACCATCGCAATTGATGAGCTTTTTAAAGAAAACACCAAAGGCTATGTAACCTTTGAAAAGCTAATACGCCTTTTTGATAAAGCCCCAAACGCAACCCAAATCAAAAAAATTGTCGAACTTAGTAAAAAATACAAAACCGCTTTAATAAGCGCGGCCGAAGCTACCAAATTAAAAGAAAAAGAAAGCAAAAAAGCCAGCGCAACCAAAAAAAAATTAAGCGATGAAGAAGTAGAAAAAGAGCTAGATTTAAGCACCGAAACCGATCTTTTAGAATGGTCGCGCTCAGATAGCCCGGTTAGAATTTACTTGCGCGAAATGGGTCAAATTTCATTATTAAATAAAGACGAAGAAGTAGAAATTAGCAAAAAAATCGAGCTTGGCGAGGATACGATTTTAGATGCTTTTTGCTCTGTGGCGTATTTGATTGATTTTATCCTAAGCTATAAAGAACCACTAATTAATAGAGAAAGGCGCGTAAAAGAACTATTTAAAAGCTTTGATGAAGAAGGCGAAGAAGATGAAGATATAGATGAAAACGATGAAAATGATTTTGATGAAACAGAAGATGCCAAAAAAATCAAACAAAAAAAGCACGACAAAAGAGCAATAAAAGTAGAAGAAAGCTTTAAAGCCCTAGAAAAAGCCAAAAAAGAATGGCTAAAATCAATGCCACAAAATAGCCTAAGCCAAGCAAAAGAAGAAAACCTACAAGCCAAACTAAACCTATACTTTAAGAAAAAAATTCTTAAAGAAAAACTTGTAGATTTAGGGCCTACAAGCAAGCTAATAAATGAAATTGTCCGCTCGATAGAAACTGCCCTAAAAAGCGATGATGATTTTAAAAAAGATCTCCAAAGCCTAGAATACCGCCTAAATCTATGCTCAGCAAAGCTCCGCGAAGAACACAACGCCATCTTAAAAGACATCACAAATCTTAGCAAAGATGAAATATCCGCGCGCGTAAGCGAAGCAACAATGGTAAATACCTATGTAAGCATTCAAAAGCTTTTTAAAACAAAAGAAGCGTCAAAATCCGGCTTTAACCTAGACCAAAACGAACTTAAAATAGTCTTAGATCAAATAAAACGCGGTAAAAATATCTCAGACAATGCCAAAGCTAAGATGGCAAGAGCGAATTTGCGCCTTGTTGTAAGCATAGCCAAACGCTACACTAACCGCGGTTTGCCGTTTTTGGATTTAATTCAAGAGGGCAATATCGGGCTAATGAAAGCCATTGATAAATTTGAATACAAAAAAGGCTATAAATTTTCAACCTATGCCACCTGGTGGATTCGCCAAGCAATCAGTCGCGCCATAGCCGACCAAGCGCGCACTATTCGCATTCCAATCCATATGATAGAAACTATAAACCGCATAAATAAAATCACGCGAAAATACATCCAAGAACAAGGCAAAGAGCCAAGTATCGATGAATTAGCAAAAGAAGTAGGATTAAGCGTAGATAAGGTTAAGCAAGTAATTAAAATCACCAAAGAGCCAATTTCACTTGAAGCCCCAATTGGTAGCGAAGATGACGGCAAATACGGCGATTTTGTAGAAGATAAAAGCTCTGTTAGTCCATTAGAGCAAATTTTAAAAGACGATTTAAGAGAGCAAATCGAAGAAGTACTAGCTCAACTAAACCCAAGAGAGCGCGAGGTGATAAAAATGCGCTTTGGCTTGATGGAAGATCAAAGCGATCTAACCCTTGAAGAAATCGGCAGAGCCGAAAATATCACCAGAGAACGCGTGCGCCAAATAGAAAGCTCAGCCATCAAAAAATTGCGCTATCCAAAATTTGGCAGAAAGCTCAAAAACTACATAATGGGCAATTCTTAAATTTTAATTTACAAAATTAATGCCAAGAACTTGCGGGAGTTTGAAATTTTAAAATGCTTGAAATTTTAAAATTTTTAAAATTTTAACTTTTGCTACCGCAAGTTTTAAATACTAGCCGAATTTTTGGGTTTAAATTTTTTAAAGAAGTAAAATTTTAAAATGCCTCAAAATGCCAAATTTTAAATAAAAAGAAAAAAAATGAATAAATTTCGCCAAATCGCATTTTCCGTTCTCCGTAGCTTACAAGATAGGCACATTTACCATTACGCGGCCTCGCTTAGTTTTTATAGCGTTATGGCCATTATTCCTTTTATTTTTCTTTCTCTCTCGCTTTTTACACAAATGCCAAGCTTTAAAGAATATTATAATTTAATAATGAATTTTGTCGCTGGCTCGCTTTTGCCAGCACATCAAGAAATAGTCGGCGAGCATTTAGAAAATTTCTTACAAAACAGCTCAAAGCTTGGTATAACAGGCCTTGTGGCTATGGTGATAACTAGCTTGATGTTTTTTTCAAATTTTGAGTTTGTTGTAACTACGCTAGCGCGCACCAAAGCGCGTAGTTTTTGGACTAGGGTTAGCGTTTATTGGACGCTAATGACGCTAATGCCACTAGCTCTGGCTTCTAGCTTTTATCTTTCGCATTTTGTGCAAAAAATGCTTAATGCTAGCGCATTTACTAAAAATATTAATTTTTTAGAACTCTTGCCCTTTTTGATAATTTTGGCGATTTTTTCGGTAACTTATGCTATTTGCATTAACCGCAAAGTCCCGCTGTGGCGTATTTTTGGCGTTGGGTTTATAGCTAGTGGGGTATGGAATATTTCAAAATTATTTTTCATAAGCTATGTTTTTTATAACAAAAGCTATGAAAGCATTTATGGCTCACTATCAACACTACTTTTTTTCTTTGTGTGGCTTTATGTAAGCTGGATTATATTTTTATTTGGGCTAAAAGCTTGCGTTTATGGGCTAGATACTGCCCTAGATGACCAAGATAGCCCACAAAACCCAAACGCGCAAACGCAAATCCCAAATCCTAACAACGCTCACACAAAATCAGCAAAAGGCAAGAAAAATCAATGAAAATTGGCGTTTTTGATAGCGGAGTTGGCGGGCTTGGCGTGCTTTATGAGAGTTTTTTATGCCTTAGGGACGCTAGCTTTATTTATTATGCTGATAGAGATAATGTGCCTTATGGAGTGCGCGCAGATGATGAAATACGCGAGCTTTTAAGCCAGGCTTTAAATTTTTTAATAGCCCAAGGTTGCCAGGCTATTATCATAGCTTGTAACACAGCTAGCAGCGTAGCAAATAATGAATTTAGAGCAAGGTTTAAGGCTAAAATAATAGCAATGGAGCCAGCCATAAAACTAGCCCTTGATACTCACAAAAACGCCCATATAATCATCGCCGCCACCCCACTAACCATAAAAGGACAAAAGCTAAAAACCCTGCTAGCAAGCCTTGATTGCAAGGGCGTGGATTTACTAGCCTTGCCAAAATTAGTGGAATTTGCTGAGCGCGGAGAGTTTGAGCCAGATTATCTAAAAAGCCTAGACCTTTCAAAGTGCGATATATTCGTGCTTGGCTGCACGCATTTTAATTATTTTAAAAAAGCGATAAAAAACTTAAATCCAAATATCAGCTTTATTGATGGCAATTTTGGCACGGTTAAAAATCTAGCCAAAACGCTAAATTTAGAATTAACAAAGCGCGAAAATTGCGATATTAGCGAGATTTTAGAACGCACTGAGTTTTTTATATCTAAACGAAAAGCAAATGAAAGTGAAATGGCTTTAATAAAAAAATGCTTAAACTGGCTAAAAACAGCGCACGAAATCAACTAATTTAAGTTTTACTTAAACTAAAATTTTAAATTATCAACCCAAATCAGCAAATCCAAAAATAATCAAACCTGCCTAGTATCAAAGCGCGCCAAGCCCGCTAAGAGTGTAAAAACACAAATTTTACAATTTATTTTATCATCGCGCCAAAAAAGCGCCTCAAAAAACCGCGCCGTATTTTTAGCCTAGCTATAATGTTTCTTTCATATAAGTGGCTAATGACACTTAAGAGCATTCATCTCAGCCACAGATGATTGAGATTTCTGCTGTGATTTTGGTGAATCCTTTGTTACTTGTGTCGCGCTGCGCGCCTATTTAAAATTTGCTCCGATTGCTCGCTTTTTTGCTCGTCCTTATTTTCGTCGCAAAACTTCATTGCTAGCACCGCTCTATCTCGTATATGATTTTGTATCGGCTCTAGCCACTCGTCGTCTAAGTTAAATTCGGCGTGCTTTTCAAACTCGAATTTACTAAGCTTTTCTAAGCCCTCTAAGTGCCTATCGCTTACTGCTAGTTTTAGTTGCGCGTCAAAAATATAGCCGAAAAATGAAGTAGTTTCGGCTAATGCCGCATTTATATCGCTTAATTCGGATTTTATTAAAAGATTTATTATTGATAAGCCGTTATCGAATATCGGCGCTGATCGTAGCGGCGCGCCCGTATCGTTATCAATCATCATACCGAAATTTCCCAAATGCCTATCGGTATTGTAAATAATAGCATCAAATAGCAATAAATCTTCTAACTTTTCTTTTCCGTATATTTTTGCGACGGCATTTACCAGTTCGTTACCTCGCGCTCTCTTATCGCGTTTGGATAAAAAATAATATATCGGCACATAACCCTCTTTTTGGCTAGTAAAAATTTTACACGAGCTTACTAACTCATCGTGAAATTTTCGCAAATCGTATTTTATATGCTCAAAGCCTAAAACTTTTGCGACCTGCGCCATATAAAACTCTGCGTAAGCTTCCCTGCCGCCGTTTGCGTAAGCCTCGCTAGAGCCTTTATAAAGATAAATTCCGTTCCACTCCCGGTACCAGCATTTTTTAAGCATACCATTAGTCGTATATTCGGGCGAGGATGTAAAGCCGCTTACTTTATGGTTCATACCGCTAAAAGCGACCAGCGATAAGGCTTCGTCAAATCTATTATCGTAAAGATTATAATCGCTCCATTTATAATCCGCGCCAGCTGGAGTAATCCAAAAGGTATCGTTTAGACTAAGCGCTAAAGATACATTGACATAAGCCATAAAGTCGCTTTTACCTTGCTGCGCGTAAGAGGACACGATATTTTTAACGAATTGCCTATTTTTGGGGATTTTTCTGTTTTCAATCCAAGATTTTAAAGATTTTTTTAAGTCGTCTTTATTGATAGCTCTAGGTAAATTATCGTTCCTAATATCGATGTTTAATACGGCTTGTTCGGCTATGTCTTTACCTAAAGCCTGCGTTTGAATATCGCCGACTTCAAATCTTAAAATAATCTCGTCTTTATTTTTTAATTGATAAAACATTGATTTTCCCGCACAAATGCTTACAAAAACACAAATTTTAAAATTTATCATCGCGCCAAAACTAAAAAAACCG
>SPMW01000027.1 GCA_009827235.1 Candidatus Campylobacter infans
GCCATTTATATCTCTTGCTAAAATGCCATCACTACTATTTACCCAGCTTGATTTAAAAGCTATTTTATCACCATTATGATCAAAGAATACGCCGTTTTCTAGGCTTAGAGTATCGATTTTGCCATTGTTGTTTAGATCAAGAGCGATAGGGTCGTAAAGACCGATGTTTATGATAGGTAAAAAATGCTCGACTTCATCTAAATTAGCAATAAGCTTTTCTATTAAATGCTCATCGTATCCAGTTATTGCATTTTTAATTATACCAAGTATATCCAAGCCATCGTAATTATCGCTATCAAGGGCTATATTTATACCAAATTGTTTCCCACCCAAAGTTCCATTTGATACAGGATCTTTTGCATTGTAAATATTTAGTATGTTCTTTTTTGCTGCGTTTAGCTCATCCTCATTTAAAATATTTTCTACATACGCCTTTACTCCATAAGCATTAAAAGTTATAGTTTGCATATTTAACTTTGCGCCCACTGCTTGTGCTAAGCTTCCGCCTAATGAATGCCCTGCTATGCTTATTTTAGCATCTGGGTTTTGTGCTTGTATTCTAGCTATTTGCTCACTAGCAAAAGCAAAAGCTTGACTAAATTGCTTATTTGTAACATCACCAAGTAAGCCTGTGCTAGTAGCTCCCATTATTAAATTATCACGATAATCTTGTGCATCATTACTGCCACGAAAGGCTATAACATATTCGTTTGTGTTTGTATCTTTAAACACAGTTGCACTAAAACCACCAGTATCAACTCCAAAAAATTTTGATTTTTCATTAATTTGGTCGATAACTTCAAAACTAGAATTTGTAGCAGGGTTATAAACAGCATAATTATTGCCAATATCTTTATTGCTTTGTTGTTCATTTTTTATCTCTGACTCTGAGGCATAAGCCTTGTTTGCTAAAAAGGCAAAATCCTTAACATTTGTTAGTGTAACATTTTTCATTTTTTTTCTCCTTTTTGATGTTGTTTTAATGCGCTAAGCAATAATTCAAATTCTTCATCTAATTGCGACCACGAGCCTGATTTTAAATCATAAAATCGGTAGTGAGTAGGATAGTGTCCATAAATAGGTAATCTAGCTAATAGTGGCTTAGCATAATACAAGCCATAAATAACACCTACTTTTTTTCTCTTACTTAAATCATTTTCTTCATTTGCCTTAATAGATTCATACACATAAATATTTTTAAAAAGTCTTTTAACTGGTAACGATGAACAAAAATCTACATTATCTATACATTTTTTAAATTCGCTAGATGGGGGAGCAAAAAAATTACTTTTCATATAACCAAAACCATCGATTTTATTTTCACTGACCTGAACCGTGTAGTTATTGTCAAAAATAATTATTTCTGGCACTTGCGATGTTTTTACCATTATATACATTATTATCTTTTGTGGCACTTCAAGCTGCCAAGCATAAACTAAAAGGCACGCGCTTGCTATTGCTAGCCTTAATTTTGTAAAATTTATAAAGTATTGCTTTCTTTTAAGTATTAGTATGGATAAAATCATTACAGGCACGGCAAGAAATAACTCAGCCCCAAAGCCAAAATATAAAATAAGCAAAGTAAAAATCGCATAAAAAACCAAAAAGCCTATTTTTACGCTAAGCCTTTTACTAAGATTTAGCACGCCAAAAAGCACATAAGCATACAAATAAGCAAACAAAACCCAATAAGACACAAACACAAGAATAATTATCAAGCCAATCATAAAATAAAAATCCTTTAAAAAATTATTTAAAAAAGCAAAGCCGTATTTTAACTAAATCTTATATCGTTGCCAAAAAATTAAAATTTCTCACAGCGCACCAAGCAAAGCTAACAATAAATAATAAATTGATATTTTTTAGCTGTTTATATTAAAATTTTATAATGTAGATTTTTGCTAGCATTAAAATAGCTAGCTAATTTTTTGTTTGATTAAATGGTTATTTGGCGTTTTAAAATTTAAAATTTTGTTCTAGCTAAGTTAATAACTAGAACAAAAACGCATAAAACAAAAATATTAATTTAAAATTTTATTTATTAAATAACAATCCCTTAGCGATTTCATCGGCGTTTTGCTTGCTTGTTAGCTCGCTAAGGCACGCTAGGGCAAACTCCATAGAAGTTGCTGGGCCGCGAGATGTTATGATATTCATATTTGTAACCACATTATCCTGGCTTGGTGCGTCTTGGCTAACCTGGCTTTCAAACCCAGGATAACAAGTATAAGCCCCGCTAATGACACCTGCGCGCCCTAGCACCATAGGCGCGGCACAAATTGCGCCAAGTTTTTTGCCCTTGGCATTAAAATCAGCCAAAAGCTCTTTTAAGCGCGTATTTTTAGCTAGATTATCAGCACCAGGCAAGCCACCTGGTAAAATAATCATATCAATTTGGCCAAAATCTGTCTTTTCAAAAAGCCCATCAGCCATCACGCTAAGCCCATGAGCGCCTTTAATTTCAAGCCCATCAAGCCCAAGAGCCAAAACATTAACCCCGCCACGCCTTAAAACATCAATAACGCTAATTGCTTCGATCTCTTCAAAACCCTGAGCTAAAATAACAGCCACATTTGCCATAAAAACCTCCAAAAAATTAAAATAAGCTGAAATTATAGCCTAAAAGCATAAAATTTAGCTAAAATAGCGCGCAAATTTTAAAGGACTAAGATGAAATACGGAGAAAAAGAAATCGCAAATTTTGATGTAGATAAGGATTTTGAGCTGTGGGAAAATACCACAAAGTATGATTATATGATGCGTATAAGCTTGCTGGAATTTACATGTTTGTGTCCGCGCTCGGGCTATCCTGATTTTGCTAAAATTTACATTGATTATGTGCCAGATGCCCTTGTAGTAGAGCTTAAAGCATTAAAGCTTTATATAAACAGCTTTCGCAATCGCCATATAAGCCATGAAAACTCAGCACATGAAATTTTTGAACTCTTATTAAATAAATTAGCCCCAAAATATTTGCATTTAAAAATGGATTTTAACCCGCGCGGTAATGTCCATACCGTAATAGAACTAGATTCAAACCAAAACGCACAAAATCCTTATAATTTATGCCAAACATTTAAAAAACAAAAAATTCATAGCTTTTAAGGGCGAAAATGATAAATGCAAAACTAATAGAGCATATTTTTAAAGCAGCTAGCATTTCGCGCTGGAATGACTACCCAAAAATGATGGATTTAAGCGAGCTAGACAAGCAATCACACAAGGCCATAATTGCGTATTTTTTAGCCAAAATCGAGGGCGGATTAGATATGAATGCGCTAATTGAATGTGCTATTTTTGATTTTTTAAGTCGTGTGGTAATTACTGATATCCGCCCTGATGTCTTACACTACATTCAAAAAAACAAAGCCAATGAGCTAAACGAATGGGTGCTAAGTAAAATTTCACCAATAATTGAAGGGCTTGATGATGGCTTTATAGAACGCTTACAAAATTATTTAAAAGAGCCAAACCTACACCAAAAAGAGCGTAAAATTTTAAAAGCTGCAAGCTACTTGGCTACGCGCTGGGAGTTTAATATAGTCTATCAAACCAGCAAATTTTTAAGCGATATTAAAGAATTAAAAGCAAAGGTAAATGAAGAATTAGAAGATTATAGCGAATTTGCTGGCGTGCGCCAAATAGCGATGAATCAAAAGCTTGCGCGCCTTGTGGATTTAAGTGGGCGATTGCGCTTTCAAAAGCGTTGGGCGCAAACTCAGCGCATACCGCAAACTAGCGTGCTTGGGCATATGTTGGTTGTGGCGATTTTGAGCTATTTTTATTCGCTTAAAGTCAATGCGTGTAGCACAAGGCTTGAAAATAACTTTTTTTGCGCTTTATTCCACGATTTACCAGAAAGCTTAACAAGAGATATTATAAGCCCCGTAAAATACGGCGTCAGCGGGCTTGATGCCATTATCAATGAATACGAAATGCGCTTGATTGATGAAAAAATTTTACCGCTAGTATCTGAAAAACTTAGAGCTGAGTTTGCTTATATTTTAGGCGTTAGACAAAAGCAAAGCTTAAAAGAGCAAATTTTGCCAAATTTTAATGGCGATGAATGCGAATTAGATGAAATTTTAGGGCATTTAAAGGACGAAAAAATTTACATAAAAGATGAGTTTGAAAATAGAATTTTAAGCACAAATACCCAAGGCATAGCAATTAGTGGCTCGCTTAGCGCTTATAATGAAAATAAATTTTACGCCATCGATGGCAAGGCTTTAAAAGCTTGTGATAAACTAGCGGCCTTTTTTGAAGCTGGAATTTCAATTAGCTATGGCGTTAGCAATGCTGAGCTAAAAAACGGCTTTAAAGGTGTTTTGAGCAGTTTTGAGAAGCTCTCAAATGTAGAGGGCGTGGATTTTTTACAAATCTGTAAGGATTTTAAAGAGCATTTTGGAGTTAATTTATGATAGTTAGTAAATATAACGCAAGTGGTAATGATTTTGTTATATTTTCAAGCTTTTTAGCTGGCAATAGAAGTGCGCTCGCAAAAAAACTATGCGATAGATTTAGTGGCGTAGGTGCTGATGGGCTGATAGTAATTTTGCCAGCAAATGATGAAAATTGCGATATTAGATGGGAGTTTTACAATAGCGATGGCTCGCAAGCTTTAATGTGTGGTAATGGCTCGCGCGCTGCTGGGCTGTATGCGTATATGCAAGGCCTAACAGACCAAAAACTTCGCCTTAAAACAGGCGCTGGGATCATAAACGCTCAGGTTTTTGCCGATGAAACTACAAATCAAAATCCTAACAAAAACTTAGCCCAAGAGCCTTTGGAGACTGCTAATTCAATGCTTGTAGAAGTTGCACTAACAAATCCAAAAAAACTAAGTCAAAGTTTTGATGAAAACGGCAAAACTTGGCATTTTTACGATACGGGTGTGCCACATTTAATCACTTTCATTCAAAATTTAGCCGATTTTGATTTAGATTTAGCCAAAAAAATGCGAGAAAAACATAACGCAAATGTAAATTTTGCCCTTATTAAAGATAGCCAAAATATCGCAGTGCGCACCTATGAGCGTGGCGTAGAAAATGAAACTATGGCTTGTGGAACGGGTATGGCAGCAAGCTTTTATGCGGCATTTGAGCTAGGCCTTGTAAAAAATCAAATTAGCGTGCGCCCAAAATCAAATGAAGAATTATTTTTGCGCTTTGATGAAAAAATTTATTTTAAGGGCGCGGTTATAAAATGCTTTGATGCTATTTTCTAACCTGCTTGTGCTAGCTTTGTCTAGCATAAATTTTAAAATTTCGCTTTAAATAGCTTAAAATTTCATAAATTTTAAAAAAGGATTAAAATGCTAGATCTAACCCTTTGTGCCTTACAGCTTGGCACTTTACCACTTAGTGATTCAAGGATTGATTATTATTTAAAGCTTGCTAAGGATAATGGCGCAAAAATCGTGCTTTTGGGCGAATATGTGCTAAATACATTTTTTACCGAACTTATCAAAATGCCAGGCTCAATGATAAAAGAACAAAGCGAGCAAAAACGCACAGCCCTACAAGCAATGGCGGCAAAATACGAACTAATCATCATCGCTCCAATTATTTTAGTGCGCGGTAAAGATTATATAAAAGCCATAGCAAGATTTAGCCCAAATAGCGTTAAATACAAGCTTGCGAGCGCTTTAATGCCCTATTCGCATTGGAATGAAAATAGTTTTTTTAAAACAGCCAAAAACATTGATATTTCAAGTTTTAGCGTTGATGGGTTTAAGTTTGCTAATATTTTTGGCTTTGAAGCACATTTTGATGTATTTTGGCGCGAAATTGCTGCCAAGCGCGTTGATTGCGTGCTAATTCCTAGTGCTTGCACGCTTGATTCTAGTCTGCGCTGGGCAAATATGCTAAGTTCGCAAGCATTTAGATACAATGCGTATATTTTGCGGGCAAATCGCCTTGGTAAAGCAAAGTTTAAAGAAGGCCAAAAAGAAGTAATAAGCGAGTTTTACGGCGATAGTATGCTTATAAATCCTAACGGGCAAATCAGCCAAAAACTAGATGAAAAAGAAGGTATGCTAATTTGTAAAATAAGCAAAAGCGAAATCGCGCAAGCACGGCGCATTTGGTGTTTTAGCCAAATCGCTCGCAACCTTGAAAGCTACAAAGAAAATATTTAAAATTTATAAATTTTAAAGCAAATTTGATAAAAGACGCGCTAATAAAATAAAATTTTAATTTATTTAGTAAGTTTTAGTCAAAAATTTTAAAATTTCAAGCGCAACTTTTAGCCAAAAGTGCGCTAAATTTTAATTTATTTATGGGATAAATTTTCTAAATTTAGTAAATTTTGCTTAATTGCCGCGTAAGCTTGTGCGTATTTTTTGGCTTTAATGGCGTTTAATTTTGCGTTTATAATTTTAATTTTTTTGCCAAATTTTAAAATTTGAGCGCAAGCTACCCCGTTTTCATCTCCAATGGAGCAAATTAACTCCAAGCCATTTTTGGATTTTATAGCCTTACACATTTTAAAAATACCAGCTGAGGGCGCATAAAACGCGCTAGTACCAAGCAAAGCAATAAATTTTGCTCCGCCGATTTTTGCTTGATTTTCTAAATGTAAAAGCTCATTTTTACTGATTTTGCGCCCACGCACGCTAGCATTTAGCGCGAACATATTTTGCCCATGCTCGCCAAACATTTGCGCACTTACATCGCTATTTTTAAGCCCAAAATGCGTGGCTATTTCGTATTTT
Source organism: Candidatus Campylobacter infans (assembly GCA_009827235.1). Classification (GTDB taxonomy): domain Bacteria; phylum Campylobacterota; class Campylobacteria; order Campylobacterales; family Campylobacteraceae; genus Campylobacter; species Campylobacter infans. Next base: position 6,716 of record SPMW01000027.1, read on the forward strand.
AAACGCGCGCTATCAAGCTCTCCGGCCATACCAAGCACACGCTCTTTTTCAAAACCGCTAAATTTTAAAGCCATACTAACCATCACATCAAGCGGGTTTGTAACTACAATAATTACGCTTTTTGGCGCGAATTTGGCAATTTTGCTTGCCCACAAACTCACTATGCTTGCGTTTTTGCTAGCTAGCTCATCGCGGCTTTGCCCATCTTTTCTAGCAAAACCAGCTGTTAGCACGCAAATATCAGCATTTTTTAGCATTTTATAATCATCGCCACCTTGTATTTTTGCGTTTATATCAAGCAAGGTGGCACTTTGGGCTAAATCTAATGCTTTGCCTTTTGCTAAATTCGCGTTAATATCGAGTAAAACAAGCTCTTTTGCGATTTTATGGCTAAGCAATAAAAAAGCAGCACTTGCGCCGACATTGCCGGCACCAATCATCGCTATTTTCATTATTTGCTTAGGGCTTCGTTGAAAATTTTAGATGAGCGCATTATATTCGTTGTTTTTTCATCGTTTAATTTATAATATCCGCCCAAATCCACGCTACCGCCTTGATTAGCGTTTAATTGAGCAATGATTTGGTCTTTATTTTCATTTAAAAATTGCGCCAAAGCTTTAAAATTTGCGCCCAGTTCGCTATTTGCTAGCTCATTAGCCCAGTAAAATGCTAGATAAAAATGCGAACCGCGGTTGTCGTTTTCGCCAACTTTTTTGCGCGGGGAATTATCGTTTTTAAGGTAGCAAGATACTGCTTTATCTAGCGTGCTAGCTAGCACATTTGCGTTTTTGTTGCCACTTGTGTTTGCTAAATGCTCTAAGCTTGCCCCAAGAGCTAAAAACTCGCCCAAACTATCCCAGCGCAAATGATTTTCATCTATTAACTGGCGGGCGATTTTAGGTGCTGAGCCACCAGCACCTGTTTCAAATAAACCACCACCATTAAGCAAAGGCACGATTGAAAGCATTTTTGCGCTCGTGCCAAGCTCCATAATAGGAAATAAATCAGTTAAATAATCGCGCAAAACATTGCCAGTAACGCTTATGGCGTCTTTACCTGCTCTAATAATTTCTAGGCTTTTTTTCATAGCAGCACTTGGCTCTAAAATGCTAATATCAAGCGCGCTTGTATCGTGTTTATTTAGCTCTTCGCGCACGATTTTTATCATATTATTATCGTGGGCGCGTTTTTCATCTAGCCAAAAAATCGCCGCGCTATTTGTGGCCTTTGCGCGCGTAATGGCTAGCTTAATCCAATCCTTAATAGCTTCATCTTTTGCTATCATTGCCCTAAAAATATCGCCTTTTTTTACATCAAAACTTAAAGTATTTTTACCATCACTAATGCTAAATGTGCCGTCATTTTCAGCGATGAAAGTTTTATCGTGGCTGCCGTATTCTTCGGCTTTTTTAGCCATTAAGCCCACATTTGAAACCGAGCCAATTACTGCTGGATTTAGCGCGCCATTAGCTTTTAGCTCATCAATTATGCTAGCATAGATTGTCGCATAAGTTTTATCAGGTATTACAGCTAAACTTTGGCGCTCATTGCCATTTTTATCCCACATTTTACCGCTATTTCTTATCATATTTGGCATTGAATTATCGATTATTACATCACTTGGGACATGCAAGTTTGTTATGCCATTATCACTATCTACCATAGCAAGATCAGGGCGAATATTTAAAATTTCATTATATTTAGCGATTATTTTATCTTTTATGCTTAGATTTTCAATTCTTGCAAAAAGATCTTTTAAGCCATTATTAGCACCCACACCAGCATCTTTAAGCTCACTGCCAAACTCAGCAAAAATTTCTTTAAAGAAAATCTTTACAAAATGCCCAAATATCACAGGATCACTTACTTTCATCATTGTAGCTTTTAAATGCACAGAATATAAAAGATCGTCTTTTTTAGCTTCATCAATGGTTTTTTCAATAAAATCATCAAGCGCGCTAACGCTCATAAATGTGGCACTCAAAATATCGCCCTTATTTAATTTAATGCCACTTTTTAGCAATGTTTTTTGCCCATTTTCGCTCTCAAAACTTATACTAAACTCACTGGCCTCGCTTGCGATTAATGATTTTTCATTACTATAAAAATCGCCCTCATTCATATGTGCTACGCGCGTTTTAATGCTTTTATCCCAAGGGCCGTTTTTGTGTGGGAATTCCTTAGCGTAATCTTTTACCGCCTTAGCACAACGCCTATCAGAATTGCCCTCTCTTAATACCGGATTTACCGCGCTCCCAAGCACTTTTGCATAGCGCTCTTTTATTTCATTTTCTGCTTCGTTTTTTGGCTGGGCTGGGTAGCTTGGCACTTCAAAACCCTTAGCTTGAAGCTCCGCAATAGCCGCATTTAGCTGTGGTATAGAGGCTGAAATATTTGGTAGTTTTATAATATTTGCTTTTGGATCTTGTGTTAATTGCCCTAAAATTTCTAAATAATTTGGCACTTTTTGCTCGTCTTTTAAATGCTCAGGGAAATTAGCCAAAATACGACCAGCTAGCGAAATATCCATAGTTTCAATGCTAACATTAGCGCGCTTTAAGTATTCTTTAATAATAGGAAAAAGCGAATAAGTTGCAAGCAATGGGGCTTCATCGGTGTAAGTGTAAATGATATCACTCATTTTGTGTCCTTTTGTGAAAATTTTGGCGATTGTAGCACAAAATCTTTAATGAAAAGGGAGTAAAAATTTTTCTTTTTTTAAATTTATAAAATTTTAAGCCATTAAAATTTATAAATCAAAACTTAAAGCCTTTTTGCGTTGGCATCTATCCATTTTATAAGCCCTGAAATATCATCTAAATCATAATTTGGGCTTAATTTTATTTGCTTTAAATTTGTAGCAAAAGCATTGGCAAAAGGCACAAAACTTTCATCAATTTCATCTCTAAACACACAAATTCTAGGTAATGGCAAGTATTTTAAACCCTCAACTAGCAAATAATCAAACTCTCCAAAATGCCTTATAATCTCGCCTAATTCATCTTTACTGCTGTTATTTTGGGTGGAGAATTTTTCTTTTTTAGCATTATGAAGAAGCGAGTTTATACGCTCCTCGCCTCCAAAAAATCCTTGATTTAAAAAAATGCTTGTGCGTTTTGGGCTTAGCACCGCAACTTGCGCGCCCACATTAAAAAAACGAGTGCTGTCTTTTTGCGGCTCGCCAAAACTAGCCTTATCGCCTGGATCGTGCTTGATAATAGCCACTTTAAAGCCACGCGCAATTAGCTCTTTTGCGATTTTTAAAATAAGCGTGGTTTTACCGCTATTTGAACGCCCACTAAAACAAACCCCAAGCCTTTTCATTTTTGTCCTTTTAAAATTTGGCGCGTATTTTAGCCAATTTAAAGAGTTTTTAAGTCTAATAAAGTAGGCTTTTATGAAATTTTAAAATTTTAAAGGATAATTATGTCGCAAGCAATTTTTAACAAAATAGTTGAAATTTTAAAGGCCAATCAAGCAAATTTTAAAATCATCGAGCATGAGCCTTGCGGTAAATCAGCAGATGTGGCAAAAGTGCGTGGCACAAAGCTAAGTCAAGGTGCTAAGGCTTTGGTTTGCCATGTAAAAAATGAGCAAGAAAAATTTTATGCCTTATGCGTGCTAAATGCCGATAAAAGCGCAGATTTAGACGCCTTAGCAAGGCAGTTAAACGCAAAAAAAGTAAGCCTTGCCAGCCCAAAAGAAGTAAGCGAGCTTAGCGATTGCGTTTTTGGCGCGATACCGCCTTTTAGCTTTAATGAACGACTTAGGCTTTTTGTAGATGCTGGCGTGTTAGAGCGCAATGAGCAAATCGCCTTTAATGCTGGGCTTTTGGAGCGTTCTATCATAATGAGCGCAAATGATTATAAGCGCATCGCGCGCCCTTGCGTGATACATTTTGCTAGCGAGCCAGCCCCAGCCATCACGGATGCTAAATTTTTAAATGGCGAGATTGTAGGTCTTAAAAGGCTTTTGCGCGATAAAAAAATCGTGCTTGTTTGCCTGCCAAAATTAGGCGAGCATAAAAAGCTCTTAGATGATGAAACAGCTAGTATTTGCGGGCTTAGTGGATGTAGCGATGAATGCGCGCAATACAATAAATTTCACAATGAATTTAAAGCATTAGGATACGAAATAATCGCTCTTAGCACGCTTGATTTTGAAAATGCCAAAAACTTTGGCTTAGCTTTTAATAATTTAGCCATGATAAGTGATGAAAAGCTTGAATTAGCAAAGCCTCTAAGCCTTGAAACTATGAAAACAAAAGACAATAAACACTTTTACCATCGCCAAACTTTAATCATAAAAAACGCAAAAATTATCAAAAGATTTGATCGCATAAGTGAGCCTAGCAAAAATGCCAGCGAGGTTTTGGAGTATTTAAAAAGCTAGCCTTGCTTTAAAGATTAAAATTTATGCTTGCTTAGTAAAATAAATACCACGCATTCATTTACTAAGCAATGCTAATCTAAACCCTAGCCTTTACTAAATCAGCTATCAAAAAGGCAAGCTCTAAGGCTTGATCGGCATTTAGCCTTGGGTCGCATTGTGTTTGGTAGTGGTTTTGAAGCTGATCTTCGCTAATGCCGATACTACCGCCAACGCATTCTGTTACATCTTGGCCTGTCATCTCTAAATGCACGCCACCAGCTACCGTGCCACAAGCCTTATGGATTTCAAAAAACGAACGCACCTCGCGCATAATGGCTGAAAAATCGCGCGTTTTTAATCCGTTTGCGGCCGTTTTGGTATTGCCGTGCATAGGATCAATACTCCATACGATATTTAAGCCTTCTTTTTTTATTTCATTTAAAATTTTCGGCAAATTTTGCTCTAAAAGTTGTGCGCCCATGCGAATTATGATATTTAGCCTGCCGGCGATATTTTGCGGGTTTAGGATATTAGCCAAAGAGATTATATCGCTAGCTGTGGCATTTGGGCCGATTTTACAACCTAGTGGATTTTTAATCCCGCTTAAAAAATGCGTGTGAGCATCATTTACTCCGCGCGTGCGCTCACCAATCCAAAGCATATGCGCACTACAACAATACGGCTCGCCACTTAAACTATCAATGCGCGTAAGTGCTTCTTCATAAGGAAGTAAAAGCGCTTCATGTGATGTATAAAGCGTGGTTTGGCGAAGACTTGGAGAGTTTATAGAGTTTATCCCGCAAGCCTCCATAAAGTCCAAACTTTGAGTAATTGCATCGCTTAGGCTTTTAAATTTTTCATCTAAATTAGAATTTTTCAAAAAGCCTAAATTCCAGCGATGAACCTCGCGCAAATCAGCCAAACCTCCGCTTGAAAAGGCTCTTAATAAATTAAGCGTGCTTGCGCTTTGATAATAAGCTTGAATCATTCTTTGAGGATCTGGCACGCGCGCTTGCTCGTCAAACTCATAGCCATTTATGATATCGCCGCGGTAACTTGGCAAGGTTTTATCGCCTATGGTTTGCGTGTCGCTGCTTCTAGGTTTAGCAAATTGCCCTGCTACGCGCCCTACTTTTACCACAGGGCAACCGCCAGCAAAGGTAAGCACAATGGCCATTTGTAAAAGCACTTTAAAAGTATCACGAATGCCATTTGCGCTGAAATTTTCAAAACTTTCAGCACAATCTCCGCCTTGGAGCAAAAAAGCCTTGCCATCATTTACTAAGGCTAGCCTTTTTTGTAATGATCTAGCCTCGCCAGCAAATACTAGCGGCGGCAAGCTAGCAAGCTTTGTTTCTACGGCTTTTAATGCGTTTTGGTCTGGGTAGGTTGGTTGTTGTAAGATATTAAAATTTCGCCATGAATTTTTTTGCCATTGCATATTTTTATCCTTAATTTTTATAAAATTTGCGATTATATCGATGTTTGCTTATTTTTTTATAAATTTAAGCATTTTATAAGCTGATATTACTAATAAAATTTTATTTAAAATTTAGTTCTTTTAGATTTTTTTTAAGAGAATGCTCCATAGCAATTCTTGCTTTTTGCAGCCAATCATCATCGCTAGTATCTGCTAAGGCTAAATACTCCACTACTAGCTTACCACGGCGCGTGCTTAGCTTTTTGGTATCTAGTAAATGGCGCGAACCAGCTATTACAATGGGCTGGACTTTAAGCTGTAATTTTTTTGCCAAAATATCAGCGCCTTTATGAAATTTTAAAATACTTTCTCCATCGCTTCTAGTGCCTTCTGGGAAAATCATAATAGGGCGATTTTGGGCGATTTTTTCTTTTGCTTGGCTTAGGATTAAAGCCATTGAGCGCGGATTTTTGCGATCAATTGCTATCATTTTTGGGATTTTTAGCATTTTGCCTATGAAAAATAATTTAGCAATTTCTTTTTTGGCTATCCAGCAAATATCTTTTGGATGAATTTCTTCAAAAATCATTATATCAAGCATACTTTGATGATTTAAAATATAAAGATTTGCGCTTAAATCCAACTTGCCGATTTCTTTAATCTCATAGCCTAAAATTTTACGCTGAGATTTAGCCCAAAATCTTCTTAAAGAGCGTTGATATTTAGGCAAAACGCACATTATGCTAATTGTGATAACTATGCTAAAAAGTAGCTCTAAAAGCAAAAAAAAGCTAGTAATTTTATTTAAAATTTTCATTTTGCTACTTTAAAATTTTAAGTTTTATTTAATGCTTTGATTTTGTATCCAGCCGATTTTATCATCATCTAATAAAACCTTAGTGTAGTTTTTATAAGTGCCTAGGATTTTTAGATTTTTCTCGTTTTTAATGGTGTAAAAAATGCGGGAGTTTTCCATCGGCAATATTGAAATTTCGGTATTTGGCTTTACTGTTACTTCACTAAAAGGCCTAGCATCATAAAGCGCATAAACGATAAAAATTATGCCTAAAATCAAGCCATAAATTGAGCGCCAAAGCACAAAGCTAAGCAAGCAAACTATGGTAATTGCGTAAATTATGATGCTTTTATATGTGGCAAGTTCGCTAGTTTTTGGGTTTAGGTTCGTTTGGGTGCTAAGATTATCGCCACTAATTTTAATTGGCAAATCAAAACTTTTATAGCTTTTAGAGATGGCGTTGAAGTAGCTAAATTTTATATTTGTTTCATCTTGATTGCTGATTATAAAATAATTTGCGCTCATTGAGCTTATGTCGCCTTTTAAATTTTCAATGCCTTGTTTTTGGTATTTTTTTGGTAAAGAAAACTCACTTAAATTGCCATTTCTTACCTCTAATTTTATTAAAATTAAATTATTTAGCTCGTTAAATTTTGAACTTTTTATGCTTTTTATTATTAATTCATCAGCCACCACATTACAAAAATCATCTTTTGGTTCAAGCGGCGTGATTGCGGGCAGTTTGGGCGCTTTGCCGCTGCGTTTTACTAGCTCGCCACCTCTTTTCATAACCACAGCGATCTCATCAATGCTTGCATCAAGTGAAGTAAGCTCAAACCACAATCTAGTGGAGTATTCCCCTTGTGCTAGCTCAGTAAAGTTAATTTTTTTATTTATCAATTTTGCGCCATTGCTTTTTATAGATAAACTAGGATTTAGCCTTGTAGTACCAGCCATATGCGCTACCACATCTATATAAAATGGCTCATAAACATAAACGCTTTGTGCGCTGGTACTTAATGTAATGTCTAAATCACCCAAATGTGAGTATTGGTATAATTCATCTTTTGTAGGCTCAGGTTCGTCAGTGCCTAAGATACCAGAAATTTCACTAACATCAAAATTTAATGGGAGAGAATAATTGGCTGATTTGCTTTGGCTTGAATTATCCGGGTTTGATTGTTTGTAGTTTGTGTTTATTTGCGGGTTAGCTTTTTGGCCTGTTTGTTCGCCTTGCATTAACTCAAAAATGCTTTGTTCATTTGCTAAAAGCGCGCAAGCAAAAACCCACACTAAGCTAAAAATTATTTTTAACAAAGAAAACCTTTTAGCATTTTTAATCCATCATCGCCACCTAAAATGCTCTCACAAGCGCGCTCAGGGTGTGGCATAAGCCCAAAAATATTTTTTGCTTTATCACAAATGCCAGCAATTTGCATTTGCGAGCCGTTTAAATCACAAATATTACCGGCCTTATCGCAATATCTTAATAAAATTTGCTCATTATCTTCTAAGGCTTTTAATGTGATTTTATCAGCATAATAATTGCCCTCGCCGTGAGCTACTGGGATATTTAAAATTTCGCCATTATCGCAAAATTTTAAAAAGGCATTGTTATTTGATATTACTTTAATATGCGTAAATTTGCTAATAAAACTCATACTTTCATTTTTGAGCATAGCCCCTGGCAAAAGTCCTAGCTCTAAAAGCATTTGAAAGCCATTGCAAATACCTAAAATTTTGCCACCTTTTTTAGCGTGCGAGATTACAGCGCTCATAGCTGGGCTAAATTTTGCAATAGCGCCTGTTCGCAAATAATCCCCGTGGCTAAAACCGCCAGGCAATACAATTAAATCCGCATTGATATTTGTTTGCGTATGCCAATACACGCTAACATCGCAGCCAAGCAGGCTAAAAGCATATTTGCTATCTTGCTCACAATTCGTGCCAGGGAAAGTGATTATTGCTACTTTAAATGCGCTACTCATCGCCATTCTCTAAAATTTCATAATCTTCAATCACAGGATTTGCTAGCAATTCATCACACATTTTTTTTAGCTCCGCTTTGCTTGGGGTTTGTGTAAAATCTATAATAATTTGCTTGCCAATGCGCACATCTTCTATGCCTTTAAAATTTAGCGAAGTTAGAGCGTGGCGCACTGCCTTGCCAGCAGGATCTAGCACTCCGTCTTTTAAAAATACATTTATTTTAACTTGCATTTTTGTCCTTTTTAAAATTTTATCTTGTGATTTTGAGCGATTAAAACCAAATAATCCCCAGCACAAATAAATCCACGCCACCTAGCAAAACAATCCAAACTCAATTTATTTTATATTTTGATAATAAAATATTTTTAAAATTTGCTAGCAATTATCGCCTTTGCCAAGCATTAAGGATTATTTGGCGCTATTATTTATTAAAATTTCTTAGCCTAAAATTCTTTTTAAAACTTCTTCATAAGCTACTTTTATGCTGCCACCATTTATATCTTGGCGGAAAATATCTTTATCCATTTTTTGGCCGGTTTTAATATCCCAAAAGCGACAACTATCAGGGCTAATCTCATCAGCTAGTATTATTTGCCCATCTTTATCACGCCCAAATTCAATTTTAAAATCTACAAGATTTAAACCCTTGCTAGCAAAAAATGGCTTTAAAATTTCATTAATTTTGCGCGCTTGATCTTTAATATAATTTAAATCTTCTTGCGTGCTTGCATTCAATAAAATCGCGTGTTCATCATTTATAATAGGATCATGCAAAGCATCATCTTTATAGCAAAACTCCACCAAAGCAAAAGGTAAAATTTTACCCTCGCTAATGCCAAGGCGTTTTGTAAGACTGCCCGTTGCGATATTTCGCACGATTACTTCAAGCGGGATTATCTCGCATTTTTTCACCACTTGCTCGGTATCGCTAATGCTTTGGAGCATATCAGTTTTTATGCCCGCATTCATCAAAAGCTTAAAAATCTCGGTTGAAATTTTATTATTTAGCGCGCCTTTGCCACTTTCATTGCCCCTTTTTGTAGCATCAAAGGCTGTTAAATCGTCTTTAAACTCAGCTATTAATAAATCAGGCTCGCCTAAGACGCTCCACATTTTTTTGCCTTTGCCCTCATAGATCATTTTATCTTTTTGCATTTTTTTCTCCTTGTGGGTTTTCATCTGTTTTTTGTAATTTTTGCATTATTTTGATGGTATCAATAGCTGTTTTTAGCTGAATATCATCATAAATGGCGCTTTGAGTGATTATATTTTTATCATCTTTTATTTTTTCTTTTTTATTTGAAATTTTTTCAAGTTCGCTTTTTAAATGCTGTTTAAGGTCGCTTTCTTTTATATTAAAACCATTATCATCATTTGGCACTTTACCAGGATAAACTAGCACATCAGGGCTAACGCCAACAGCTTGAATAGTGCGCCCGCTTGGCAGATAATACCTTGCCACAGTTAGGCGAATGGCCTCTTTATCATCAACAGCTAGTATCATTTGCACGCTACCCTTGCCAAAGGTATTTTCACCAACTACTATGGCGCGTTTTAAATCTTGCAAAGCACCACTAACTATCTCGCTAGCACTTGCTGAGCCGTTATTTACTAGCACGGCCAGGGGCAGATTTGTGATTTTTTTATTAGCCTTTGCTTTATGAACTTCGTTTTTTTCGGTGTTGCGCCCTTTTTGGCTTACTATTACGCCATCATCTACAAATAAATTAGTAAGCTCAACAGCTTGGTTTAATAACCCGCCAGGATTATTTCGCAAATCCAAAATAATTCCCTTTACATTTTTATTTTTATTGATAAATTCTGTGGCTTTTTGCGTTACATGCTCATCAAAATTACTTACGCGCAAATAAAGCAAATTTTCATTTTCTATATGCTTTGCCACGACAGATTCTACTTTAATAATATCTCGCGTGATATCAAATTCCAGCGGTTTTTTCTCGCTTTTGCGAACTATGGTCAGCTTTACATTTGTTTTAGGCTTGCCTCGCATTTTGCTTACGGCCTCATCTGTTGAAATGCCTAATGTAGATTCGCCATTTATGCGCAAAATCACATCGCCAGCTTTTATGCCAGCTTTAAACGCTGGGGTATCATCAATAGGCGAAATAACGGTTAAGGCGCCGTCTTTTACGCCTATTGTTATACCAAGCCCGCCAAACTCACCCGTGGTTTGGATTTGCATTTCTTTAACGCCTTTTTCATCAAGATAGCTTGAATGCGCGTCTAAATTACTAAGTAGGCCTGAGATTGTTTTATCAGCAATTTGTGTAAAATTTAAATCATCTACATAATATTTTTCTACTACGGCCATGGTTTTAGTAAGCTTATTTAATGCTTCTAGGCGTTTTTCTTGCGGAGTTTGCGCGCTTAAATGCGAAAGAATACCTAAGCTAAAAGCCAAAAAAAAGCCAAAAGCTCCAAAAAATGATCTCATAATCTATCCTTTGCCTTACAATAAAGCGCGCATTTTACAAAAAACAAGCTAAATTTATAGTAAATTTTGCCTTAATCTACTCTCTAAAATTTGTAAATTTTAAAATTTTATTAGCACTCTAATAATATAAGTGCTAAATTTTATCAAAAACCTTGACAAAGATAGACTAAGGTTATATAATGCGCGCCTTATAAAGCTTAAAGGAGAAAATATGGCAAATATCTTAGAAATTTTAACTAATCAAACACGCTCTATGCTTGATAATTCAGCATCGCTAGCCATTAGTAGCAAGCACGCTCAAATCACTAGCTTGCACTTTTTATGGGCGATAGTTAGTGATTCAAGCTCAGTGCTAAATCAAATTTTTAATAAATTTGATGTTAGTAAAGAAGCGATTTTGCTTGATATTAAATCGCAAATCGCAAATATGCCAACCAGCTCAAATGTAGATAAAAACAATATGCAAATAAGCCAAGAATTGCTTAGTAGCCTAGAAAAAGCGCGCGCATTAATGCTTGAATTAAACGACAGCTACATAGCACTTGATACTTGGATTATCAGTAATCTTGATAGCGAACCACTCAATAGCACCTTAAAAAAATACATAGATTTAAGCGAATTAAAAAAAGAGCTTCAAGCTCTAAGAGCGGGCGCTAAAATAACTAGCCAAAGCGGCGATGAAACGCTTGATAGCTTAAATAAATTTGGCGTGGATTTATGTAAAAAAGCACTTGATGGAGAGCTTGATCCTGTAATTGGCAGAGATGAAGAAATTACGCGTATGATGCAAATTTTAATACGCAAAACAAAAAACAACCCTATTTTATTAGGTGAGCCTGGCGTTGGCAAAACGGCTATTGTCGAGGGTTTGGCGCAGTTAATTGTAAAAAAACAAGTGCCAACAAGTCTTGCAAATAAAAAAGTAGTAGCCCTTGATATGAGCGCATTAATAGCGGGCTCTAAATACCGCGGGGAATTTGAAGATCGCCTTAAAGCCGTAATTGATGAAGTAAAAAAAGCTGGTAATATAATATTATTTATAGATGAAATTCACACCATCGTAGGTGCTGGTGCTAGTGAGGGCAGTATGGACGCTGCAAATATCCTAAAACCAGTACTTGCGCGCGGAGAATTACACACAGTTGGTGCTACCACGCTTAAAGAATACCGCAAATATTTTGAAAAAGACGCTGCCTTACAGCGTAGATTTCAGCCAGTAAATGTAAAAGAGCCAAGCGTAAATGAAGCCTTACAAATACTTCGCGGGATCAAAGATCGCTTAGAAGTGCACCATAGCGTAAGAATAGCAGATAGCGCGCTAGTAGCAGCTGCTAAGCTAAGCGATCGCTATATTAGCGGACGATTTTTGCCTGATAAGGCTATTGATTTAATAGATGAAGCAGCCTCTGAGCTAAAAATGCAAATAGAAAGCGAGCCATTTGAGCTTTTACGCATTAAAAGAGAAATAGAAACGCTAAGCGTAGAAAAAGAAGCCTTAAAAATGGAAAATAATGCTAAAAACGATGAAAGATTAGCCCAAATCGAAAAACAAAGTGCCGATTTAAATGAAAAGAAAAATACCTTAACCGCGAGATTTGAAAACGAAAAAGCTGTATTTAATGCTATTAGCGAGAATAAAAAAAGCATAGACAGCCTAAAAAACGAAGCCGAGCTAGCAAAAAGAGCTAGCAATTTTGAAAAAGCAGCTGAGATAGAGTATTCTAAAATCCCATCAGCGCAAGCCAAAATTACAGAGCTAGAAGCAAAATGGGAACAAATGAAAAAAGATGGAGTTTTGCTTAAAAATGAAGTTGATGAGGATTTAGTGGCTGAAATTTTAAGTAAATGGACTGGCATTAGCGTGCGCAAAATGCTAACTAGCGAACAAGAAAAATATTTAAATATAAAAGAATATTTAAGGCAAAGCGTAGTTGGACAAGATGATGCCCTAGATGCGCTTTCAAGGGCTATTAAACGCAATAAAGCAGGACTTAGTAGCCTTTCAAGGCCAATAGGTAGCTTTTTATTTTTAGGCCCAACTGGGGTTGGCAAAACCCAGAGCGCAAAGGCCTTGGCGAAATTTTTATTTGATGATGAGCGGGCGCTCGTTCGCTTTGATATGAGCGAATATATGGAAAAACACAGCGTATCAAGGCTACTTGGTGCGCCTCCAGGATATGTTGGGTATGATGAGGGCGGACAATTAAGCGAGGCCGTGCGCCGTAAGCCTTATAGCGTGCTTTTATTTGATGAAATAGAAAAAGCGCACGCTGATGTGTTTAACATACTTTTAGGGATTTTAGATGATGGGCGAGCAACTGATAATAAAGGCGTAACGGTTGATTTTAAAAACACAATCATTATCCTAACAAGCAATATCGCAAGCTCTATAATTAGCGAATTGAGCGGGCAAAATCAAAAAAATGAGCGAGAAATTGCCGTTAAAGCTGAGCTTAAAAATTACTTTAAGCCTGAGTTTATAAATCGCCTTGATGATATAATTATTTTTAATCCTTTGGGTCAAACTCAGCTTTGTAATATCGTGGATATAATGTTTAAAGACTTACAAGCCGTGCTAAATAATCGTGGCATAAAAGCAAACCTAGATGAAAGCGCAAAAGAGCTAATCGCAAAAGCTGGCTTTGAACCTGTTTATGGGGCTAGACCGCTTAGACGCGCGCTTTATGAATTGGTTGAGGATAAATTAGCTAATATGATTTTAAAAGGCGAGCTTGAAAACGGCGATGATATTAAAATAAGCGCCAAAGATGATGAAATAATCATCACTAAATAATTATTTTCTTAGGCAGTTTTAACTAATTTTTAGCTAAAACTGCTTTTAAATTTTAAAATTTCTAAAATTTTAGTATTTCAAAAATTTCACAATATTTTTACATTTTATATAAAGTTTTTTGTTTGCTTGCCGATTTATGCGATATTTAAAATTTCAAAGTGAGATGTGCAATTTATTTAGCTTGCGCTTTTTAAATAGCACAAAGTTAAAGCTACCACAAAGGATAAAAAATGAATATAAGCTCACTAACTACGCACACGCTAAACATACAAACTAATTATAAATTACCAAAAATTGATCCAAACACTCCCTTGCAGCAAATAAAACAAGGTGAAAATATCAATAGACTTGGCGATAAAATAGAGCCTTGTGATTATCATAACTTTTATTATGGTGACATAAATACAATCCAAAAATATTGCTCAAAGACATACACCAAAGAAGAAGCATTAGATAAGTTTATGGTTAGTCAAACACTAAGCATCTTAAATGGTTTTTTATATAAAACAACATTTGGTTTCTCAGATATACTCGTTGCTGAGAATGTATTTAAAGGTACATACATAGAGAACTGTTATTACCCAACATTTGACACAGGATATTTTATGGAAGCAGACTATTATGAGTATTATCAAATCCCACATGAAACCTATCTAAACTCTTATGCAAACTCAAATTTAATTAATACAAAATTTGGCAAGGCTGAGATATTTTTGGATTTAGCTGACAATGATGGTATTTTTAGCAAAAATACTCAGCTTTTTTATTTTGATAGCGATGGTAATGGCTTTGTAGATGAAAACGATACATATGTTGGCACTCTTAGCAAAAACGCTCAGCTTTTTAGATTTGATAGCGATGGAAACGGCTATGTAGATAAAAATGATATGTATTTTGATAAATTAAAAATAAGAGCTTATGATAAAGATGGTAATAAAATCATCAAAAAACTTGGCGATGTGGTTGATAGCATAGATTTAAAAGAATTTATAGATAGCAAAGAAAATGCCATTAAAAAAGTTAAAGCAACAAAGGATAACTACAAAGATATGGATATATATGAGAGATGCTTACAAAGAGTAAAAGATTATAATCCATATCATATGTTTAAAGCTGAGGTAAGATATGAAAGTATGAATGATGATGATATAAAAGAGCTTGCAAAACTAGCTGATAAAGATGGCTGGATACAAATCAAACCAAAGCGTAATGCTGATGGCGAATATTACGGGCTTACTGGGCTTGCTTATGCCAAACAAGGTGTTGATGGAAATTATAGATTAGAAGAGCTAGGCTTTGCTATCGGTCGTGGAAGAACTACAAATTTTAGCTTGAATAATGAATACGACATTTTAAATAACAAGGTTACTTGGAGAGATGAAGATGTCGATTCTTATCAAAATCAGCAATACACTAGATTTATAAACTTATATAATGATTACATGAATGAGATTAACAATAAAAATAAATATTTAAGCACACTTGATGATGAAACAAGGGCAAAATACCAAAATGTAAAATCAGCCGTTATGTTATCAGCAGAGCGTGATTTTACCGCTGCAACTGGCTTAAAATTTAGCCTAGAAAATCTCCAAAAAGTAAAAGATAGCTTTGAAGCAGATAAAAAAGCCGCGGCAAATATGCTAATGGATACAGATTCGCTAACTGCTATAAGAATAAATGAAAACGGCACTTTTACGCTTAGATTTAATAGTGGTAGAGAAATAAATGTAAGCAAGCTTTATAAAGACAGCGGCAAGGCTTTTAACGAGGCATTAAATGTAAATGCTGATTTTATGGATGAAAAAGAGCTAAATGAAAAAATAGATTTAAGCGTGAGCGTGGTTAAAATCAAAAATGAAAACACAGGCAAATTAGAAGAAAAATCACTAAAAGATTTAGGCGTGGAGCTAATCCAAAAAACCACAAACGGCAAA
>SPMW01000028.1 GCA_009827235.1 Candidatus Campylobacter infans
AAAAAACCTTTTTAAATTTTAAAAATAAAACATTTAGCCTTGGTGGGATCAATAAAGCAAGTCATGGCATGCAAATGAGCTATGATTTGCTTGGCAAAAAACATCTTTTTATCGCGATGCCCGGGTATTTGGGCGAGCCTTTTAATGTGAGCGGTTTAAAATGGCACGGCCCAATGCTAAAAAATGAAAATCAAAAAAGAGATTCAAATTACACGCTTATTTTAAATGAGCCAGACACTGGCCTAGCCTTTGCCATAATGGGCGCAAATGCGATTACTGATTATAGAACAGCGGCCATATCGCTATTAGCTGCAAAAACCCTAGCGAGCAAAAACTCCCAAATCCTTAGTATCATCGGCCCTGGAAAAATCAATTTACTTCTTACAAAAGCCCTTATAAAGCATTTTGATATAAAACAAATTTTAATTAAAGGCAGAGGTTTGGCTTCGGCTTTAAAATTTAAAAGCTGCGTGGAGAGTTTAAATAAAAATATTGAAATTAAAATTTTAAATAATGTAAATGAAGCTTGCCAAAACGCCGATATAATCAGCATTAACACAGGATTTGATTTTAAAACCTTAGCAGATATGCCTTTAATAAAAGAAAAATACATCAAGCCAAATGCCACTTTTGTTTGCTCGGCCTTTGCTTATTTTAGCGATTTGATGATAGAAAATGCCTATAAAATCACGGATTATTACCCAATGTATGAAGAATACGAAAAAGAACTAGGCGCGCCTGTGTATAAAAAATTAAGCTATATTGGCAATAGATTTGTCGATCTTATAAGGCTAGGGAAAATACAACCAAATAGCGTTTATAATATTTTTGATATAAAAAATGAAAATTTCAGCGATAAAATAAAAATATTTTCAAATGGCGGGATTGCGCTTTTTGATTTAGCCTTAGGGTATGAAATTTATCGCCTCTCAAAAGAAAAAAATCTTGGGATAGATTTAAAAAATGAATAATGTCTTAGAAATGCTAGAAAAAAGCGCAAAAAAATATCCAAATAAAATAGCTTTTATAGATGAAAAAAGCAAAATATCTTTTCAATCCTTGCTTATTTTAAGCAAAAAAGCTGCAAGCGCGCTTGAAAGTGGCGCGGTGGCTGTGTATATGAAAAAATCTTGTAACGCCCTAGCTATAATGCTAGCAAGCATACAAGCAGGCGGATTTTATAGCGTGATTGATCCGTCCTTGCCAGCGCAAAAAAAAGTGAAGATGTGTGAAATTTTAAATGCTGTGGCTGTGGTTTGCGATGATGAATTGTTTGAGGGGGCAAAAGAGCTTTTTAGTGATTTTTTGGTGTTAAAAGCTAGCGATATTTTACAAACAAAAATCAATGAAAATAAACTTACAAAAATTAGAGCCAATCATATTAGCACCGATATTTTGTATTGTAATTTTACAAGCGGTAGCACTGGCGTGCCAAAAGGGGTTGTAATAAATCATGCTAGCGTGATTGATTTTATCCCGGTTTTTACAAAAACCTTAGGGTTAAAACAAAGTGATGTTTTTGCCAATCAAGCGCCTTTTGATTTTGATATGAGCATAAAAGATATTTTTAGCACTTTATATTTAGGGGCAAGTTGCTTGCTGATTCCTCGCGAGTATTTTAAAAATCCTAGCTTTTTAATGGATTTTATACACTCAGCAAGCATTTTGAGTTGGGCTGTATCAGCGCTAGTATTTTTAAGCACCTTTAAAGCCCTAGAATACAAAAAACCTAAACTTCGTAAAATCATATACAGCGGAGAGCAAATCGGCAAAAAACATATCTTGTATCTCAAAAATCATTTAAAATATACTAAATTTATCAATGTTTATGGACCTACTGAGATTACTTGTAATTGCACTTATCATATTTTGAGCAAAGATGATTTTGAAAATGGCTTAGATATCATCGGCAGGGCTTTTGAGAATGAAAGAGTGTTTTTAATAGACGAAAATAATGAAATTTTAAAAGACAAAAACCAAATAGGACAAATATGTGTAAGTGGTGTTTGCTTGGCTTGTGGGTATTTAAAAGGCTGTGATGATGGATTTTGCGTAAATGAAAATAAGCAAAGGTATTATAAAACCGGCGATTTAGGCTTTTTCGATGAAAAGGGGCTTTTACACATCAAAGGGCGCAAGGATTTTCAAATCAAGCGTTTGGGGCATAGGATTGAATTAGAAGAAATTGAAAAAACCTGCCAAGATCTGCTAGGCGTTCAAAGAGCGTGCGCTGTATTTAAAAATGAAAAATTAAAAATATTTTTTGAAGGCGATGCTAGCAAAAGCGATTTGAGCGCGTTTTTACATCAAAATTTGCCCTTTTATATGCTACCAAATAGCATAGAAAAATTAAAAAATTTACCAATAAATAAAAACGGAAAATTAGACAGAAGTTTATTAATGGAGCAAATGTGAAAGATATAGCACAAAATTTTAATTACAAAACGCCCGCTTTTATTTTTGATTTAGATGGTTTGGGCGAGCATTTGCGCTTTTTGCGTGCTAATTTTAAGGGCAAAAAACTTTGCTATGCGATGAAGGCTAATCCGTTTTTAACAAATTTTATAGCAGATTTTGTAGATAAGATAGAAGTGAGTAGTGATGGGGAATTTGAAATTTGTAAATCTTATGGGATTTTAGCGCATAAAATTTTTTACACAGGCGTGTATAAAAACGAACAATGCGTGAAAAAAGCCTGGGATTATGGGGTGAGATCTTTTAATGCTGAAAGCTTAAATCAGCTTGAAATGCTTTGTAAATTTGGCGATGAGGCTAGAATTTTTATTAGACTTAGTAGCCAAAATCAGTTTGGCATAGATAAACAAACATTAAACAAAGCCCTTTTAAAATATGCTAAAAATATTAAGGGCATTCATTATTTTGGCGGGACTTTTAGGGATAAAAAAATCCCGTTTGATTTAGAAATATTGCACGAAATTATTAAATGCTATGATTTTGAAGAGCTTGAATATGGCGTGGGTCTTGGAGTTAAATATTTTATAAATGATAAGTTTAAAAGCGAGCAAGAACGCATTGATGAATTAAACAAAATGCTAGCAAATTTTAAGATTAACATTTGCTTAGAAATGGGTAGATTTATCGTGGCAAAATACGGACTTTACGCTAGCAAGGTAGTAGATATTAAATGTAATGATGGCATAAATTACGCGATTTTAAACGGCGGTATGAATCATTTAAATTATTATGGGCAAATCTTTGGTATGAAAACTCCACAACTTTATCATTTTGGCGATGGAGCAGCAAAAAACTGGTGCTTATGTGGGACTATTTGTAGCACGGCTGATGTGCTAGTAAAAGATATAAGCCTAAAAAACTTACAAATAAACGATAATTTATTTTTTGCTAATGCGGGCGCGTATGCTAGCACGGAGGCCTTATATTTGTTTTTAAGCCAGGCTATGCCTAGCATTTATTTGTATAAAAATAAACAATTTATCCTAGCAAGAGATGAAATCCCAACCTACACCCTAAATATGAAAGGCAAAAACAATGAATAAATTACTTGAAATTTTAAAACAAATCAACGATTCAATCGAATATGAAAAAGAAAGCAATTTAGTAGATGATGGCTTATTTAGCTCCTTTGATATACTCCAATGCGTTAGCGCGATTGAAGAAAATTACGGCGTTGAAGTGCCTATGAGTGAGATTAGAAATGAAAATTTTAATTCTTTGGAGAATATTTCAAATATGATAGAAAGATTAAAAAAATAATTTTATAATTTAAAATTTATTGTAATAAAAAGATTGTAAAAAGCGTAAATTTTAAAATTTATTCTATGAAAATTTAAGCATAAATTTAATTTATGCTTAAATTTTTTAAATTAAGCTTGGATATTTAAATTAGTTCCAAGCACGCTAAGAACATCTTCGCCCATTTTATTAGCCGTGTCCATTATGGTGGTTTGGATGCTTGCTTGCTCGCTAGCTAAGTTTTGGGCTAAATCAATAGGCGTGCTTTTTGCGCTATTTAAATTAGCGTGATTTGCGTTATTTTGGCTATTTGCGTAGTTTGCGTAGCTAGAATAAGCATTTGATGAGATAGAATTAATCATTTTAAATCCTTTTTAGTGATTTAAAGCTATATCGGCAAGTTTGTTTTAAATTTTATTAAATTTGGCTTAAAGCACGATAAAATCGCACTTTAAGCTAGCGCATTAGAGGCGATTTTCATAACGGCGCAACATATAAAGTCTTTTTAACATCTTTTTGCGAGCAGAGATTTTTTGTTTTTTTCTAATCTCGGTCATAGGCTCGAAAAAGCGTCTAGCGCGCACTTCTGTTACCACTAAATTGCGATCAGTTTGCTTTTTGAAGCGTCTGTATGCTTCATCAAAGCTTTCGTTTTGATGGACCTTCACACCTGGCAAAGCTCTCACCACCTTTCTTTTAATTTGAGCGCGGATAATAGCCAAAAATAGCTAAATTTTGGCTTTATTGCGTGATTTAAGCTAATATTTTGGCGCATTTGGCTAAAATCTAGCTTTTTGGTTCCATAGCTCAGTTGGTAGAGCATCACCTTGACATGGTGAGGGTCGTTGGTTCAAACCCAATTGGAGCCACCATCACTCTTTTTTAAATATCCTTTCAGCACCTATCTAAAATAACGATAAAAACGCATTGTTGGGCAAATTAAAATCATTTTAAAATTTGTGCCTTTATAAATTAAAATTTATATTTATTTGTGCGAATTTAGCGCGCGATTTTAAGCCATAAAAGCCAAATTTAAAGCCTAAATTTTAAAATTTCATAGAATTTTTAAATAAAAAACTCAAATTTTAAAATTTCACAAACAATTCCACGGGCATTTTATCAAGCCAGTTCATAAATCACGCCAGCCTTTGTTAAATACTCTTGGACGCGGGTTAAATCGGCTTTTTGGATATTTATTACTAGCGAGCCAAGCACGAGTTTATCAAGGCGTTCTAACTTGCCCCAAACTATGTTAAAATCAATCCCTAGCTCTCTTGCCATACTTGTGATTACCGCGCGATTTGCATTATTTGGGCGAAAATACAGCCTGATATTTACTCCACTAAGTGGCAAAATCTCATCATCGCCCAAAAACTCACGCATTTTTTCATTTGGATGTAAGAAAAGCTCGGTTATATCATCATTTGCTATTACTTGCCCAGCACTTAGCAATGCCGCGCGGTTTGAAATGGCTTTAAGTGCGTCCATTTCGTGCGTAACAAGCACAATTGTAATGCCAAGTTCTTCATTTATTTGCTTTAAAAGACTTAAAATTTGCTTAGTTGTATTTGGATCGAGCGCGCTTGTAGCCTCATCGCTTAATAAAATTTTTGGCTTTAAGGCAAGCGCTCTTGCGATTGCTATGCGTTGTTTTTGCCCGCCTGAGAGCTGTGAGGGATAAAAATCGGCCTTATTGCTAAGCCCTACAAGCTCTAAAAGTTCGCCCACACGCGAAGCAATCGCCTTTTTATCATAGCCCCAAAACTCCAAAGGCGTGGCTATGTTTTGGGCTGCTGTTTTTTGGCTCATCAGCGCAAAATGCTGAAAAATCATACCGATATTTTTGCGAAATTCTCTAAGCTCGTTTTTATTTAGCGCGCTAACTTCTTTGTAATCTACTTTTAAACTGCCATCATCATAGCTTTCTAAGCCATTTATACACCGCAATAATGTGCTTTTTCCAGCACCACTATGGCCTAAAAATGCAAAAATCTCACCTTGTTTTATATGTATATTTATATTATCTAAAACCTTATTTTTGCCATAGTTTTTGTTTAGATTTTGTATTTTTATCATCTTAGTCCCCAAACGCGCAAAAATAAATTTTAAAATTTATTTTTGCAAGCTTTTAAGCTCAGATAGTATTTTTTCAAGCTTGGTTTTAGCATTGTTTAATCCTGTTTGATTGGTTTGTAGCACTTCTTGGGGCGCATTTGCTACAAATTTTTCATTACCAAGCATATTTTCAAGTTTTAAAATTTCTTTTTCTAGCTTTATTTTTTGGCTTTGTAAGCGCGCGATAATAGGCGCTGTATCAATGCCACTAAGTGCTATAAAACTCTCTACATTTTGGCTTACATCGCGCACTGAGTCTGGCACATTTTGGCTTACAAATTCCACACTTTCGCATTTTGCAAGTGTGCTGATGTATTTGCTAGCCTGGCTTAGATTAGTGTCGCATTTGATGTAGGCCTTATTAATTTTTGCATTGCCTAAATCAATAGTGGCTTTTGCGCGGCGAATGCTAATAATTGCCTCAATCACCAAAGAAAATAATTTTTGGATTTTTTCATCGTGCTGGCTGGCTTGTGGATAGCGCGAAATCATTATAGAATCGCTGTTTTCTAAACTAGTCCCACTAAGTGCGTGGTATAAATGCTCGCTAATAAATGGCATAAAAGGATGAAGCAATTTCATACTTTCTTTAAAAATCGCCCCAAGCTCGCAAATCGCGTCTTTATCGGCCTTGCTTAGCTCTATGCCCCAATCACAAAATTCATTCCACAAAAATTTATAAATCTCACTAGCAGCGTCATTAAAGCGGTAATTATCAAGATTTGCGCGCACTTGCTTTATACAAGCATTTAAGCGCGTTAGCATATATTTGCCAAGATCTGTTTTTATCTCGCATTGGCTTAAATTTTGAAATTTCGTAGCGTTCATTAGTAAAAAATTGCTTGCGTTGTAAATTTTATTTGTAAAATTGCGTGAGAGTATCATTGCTTCATCATTTAAGCGCAAATCCCTACCTTGGACACAAAGCATAGTAAGCGTAAAGCGCAAAATATCGGCTGAATATTCATCAATTTTGCTAAGTGGATCTATCACATTTGCGCTACTTTTGCTCATTTTTTTGCCATCTTTATCTTTGACAAGAGCGTGTAAATATACATCTTTAAAAGGAATTTGATGCATGGCATTATCGCATTGAAACATCATTCTAGCCACCCAAAAAAAGAGTATATCAAAGCCTGTGATTAACATTGTATTTGGATAAAACTGCCCTAAATCGCCCTCAAACCATTTTTCATTTTTTAATGCCTCGCCATTGCCCCAGCCAAGAGTAGAAATAGGCCACAGCCCTGAGCTAAACCAAGTATCAAGCACATCTGGGTCTTGCGTGAAGTTTTTAGTGCCACATTTTGGGCAAGCTGATGGCTTTTCTTGCTCATCGGCCCATTCATGCCCGCACTCACAATAAAACACCGGAATTTGATGCCCCCACCATAGCTGGCGGCTTATACACCAATCTTTTAGCTCTCTCATCCAGGCATTAAAGCTATTTATCCAGTGCGGGGGATAAAATTTTATTTCTCCCTCATTTGCTTTTTTGATGGCTTCATTTGCGATAGCTGCTTTTACAAACCATTGCTTAGAAATATACGGCTCTACAATATTTTTACAGCGATAGCAATACCCTACTTGGTTTTCATAATCTTCGATTTTTTCTACAAAACCTTGTTTTTGAAGTTCATTTACGATTTTTTCTCTTGCTTGCAAACGCTCTAAGCCAGCAAATTCGCCACAATGCTCGTTTAAAATTCCCTTTTCGTCAAAAATGGTGATAAATTCTAAATTATGACGCTTGCCTACTTCATAATCATTAACATCGTGTGCTGGTGTTACTTTAACAGCACCTGTACCAAAGCTAGTATCCACATGGCAATCAGCGATTATTTTTATCTTGCGGTTTAATAAAGGCAAGTTTAGCTCACGCCCAATTAGCTTGGTATAACGCTCATCGCTTGGATTTACCATCACAGCAGTATCACCAAAATAAGTCTCAGGCCTAGTAGTAGCTACAACCACGCATTTTTGCTCATCACCTGCTAAAAAATAACGCAAATAATAAAGCTTGCCTTTATTTACTTTATGCTCAACTTCTACATCGCTTAATGCGCCATCGTGCGTGCACCAATTTACCATATAATTACCACGAATGATTAAGCCTTGATTATATAAGCTTACAAAGGCCTTTCTTACGGCATTTTTTAGCCCATCATCCATAGTAAAACGCGCCCTACTCCAAGCAGGCGTGATACCAAGTCTGCGCATTTGATGAAGTATGGTGCCACCACTTTTTTCTTTCCACTCCCAAATTTTTTTAACAAACTCATCACGCCCTAAGCTTTCTTTTTTAATGCCTTGTGCTAGAAGTTGCTTTTCTACTATATTTTGTGTGGCAATGCCTGCATGATCAAGCCCTGGCTGCCATAAAACGCGAAATCCATCCATTCTTTTATAACGCGTCATTATATCTTGTAGGGTAAAGGTGAGCGAATGCCCTATATGTAATACACCAGTAACATTTGGCGGTGGCATCATAATGCAAAATGTTTTATTTTTTTCTTGTATGTTTTTGTTGCCATCTATCTCAAAATATCCGCGTTCTTCGCAAATTTTATAATAATTTTGTTCTATTTGTTGTGCTTGATAAGCCATTATGCGCCCTTTTTTGTGAATAAAAGCTGGGATTATAGCCTAGTTTTGTTTAAAATTTGGCTCAAATTTATAGTATTTGCTGTGGTTGATTTTTTAAATATTTAGCGAAGATGCCATTAAATTAACTTAATGGCATAAAATTTCGTGGTTAAAGCGCACTACTTTAAGCGCGCCAAATTTTAAAACAAGCCCTTTAAATCATTTAAAATTTGCTTTGTGTTTTCTCTTTTTTCATCGTTTTTTATTAGTTTATCAAAGGCTTTATTTATAACTTTTTCTTGTAGATAATCTGATTTTACATTGTATTTTGGTTTATCTGTCGTGCCTGTGATATTTATGCTTAGATCGGTTTTTTCAAAATTTGCTTTTAGTGGTATGTTTAGTGTTTTAGTGGCTGAATTGATCGTGCCTTTTTCTATGCTGATATTAGATTTTGGCGAGCTGATTTTAGCATTTAGTGTGATATAATTTTTATTTATCGTGCCATAAACCTTGCCGTTTTCATAAACTTCATTTGTAATATCGCGCTTAAATACCGCATTTATCAGCTGTGTAAGCCCATTTTGTGCTAATTTACCCTCTAAAACATCAGCATCAAACTCACCAACGGCATTTTTTAAATTATATTTAAAATTTGTATTTGCTAAGCCAAGATAAAATTTATCATAACCCAAAGCGCTTAAAATATTTTCTATTTTAACCTTTTGCATGCTTGCATTAAGTGTGTCGTTAGCGTAATTGGCGCTAGTTTGTGAGCCAAAAATATCGCTATTTATTTTAGCATTTAGCGCGCCATTTACCATAGAAACTTTACCATTTGCATTTAGCGGAGCATTTATGCTAGCACCGCTTAAAAAAGCAAGATTTGCTAAGTTTGCCACACTAGCTTTAAAGTCCGCATTTAAGGCGTTTTGTTTAAGATCATAAATGCCATTTAGCTCATCAAGTTTAGCCAAATCGCTATTAAATAAGGCATTAAATTTTGCTAGGGAATCTTTAAAGCTTACCTTTGCGTTTAGATTAAATTTTGAGTTTTGCGGAAATTTTACATCTAGCATTTTGCTTAGATTTGGCGCGTTAAATACGGCATTATTTAGGCTTATTTGGCCTTGTCCGTTTAGCTTGGTGATATCTAGGCTAGAAAGATTAATATTAGCATTTAATGATCCGCTAAATAACTCATCTTGTGCGATAATTGCAAACACATTGCCAGCTTGGATATTATTGATATTAGCTTGTAAAGATTGATTATTAAGCGTTGCGTTTATGTTGCCACCAAGCCCGTTTATATCGATATTTGCCTTAGCGATGGCATTATTTTTAAAATTTGTGTTAGCTTTTATATAAGCGCTTGTTTTTGCCTTAGAGCCAAAAATTAGCCCTAAATTTGGGATATTAGCGTTAAAATCAGCATCGCCACTAGCAGTATTTAGCTCATATTTTGCGCTTAGTTTAGCCATTTTAAGAGCTGGTGAATCAAGCAAAGCATCAAGATTTAAAACGCCACTAAGCACGCTAATTTTAGTATCGCCCGTAAAAATAATATTGCTTTTTAAATCGCTATTTAAAATTTTATTCATTTGTTTGTAATCAAGCTCGCCTTTTGAAAATTTTAAACTCGCATTGCCGTTTGCGTTTTGTGGATTATTAAGCCCTGTGATTTTAGCAAAGCCGTTTATTTGGCTTTTTGCAAGTGGTGGCAAGCTAGCTAAGCTTAGCGCCTCGGCTAATTTAATATCTTTTATTTGAGCGTTTAATTCTCCATTTACTAATTTTGCCATAATATTACCGCCTAAGCCATTGATTTGCGCATCCAAAAATTGCATTTTATTATTTTTAATTTGCGTGTTTAGGGCGATTTTCACGCTGCCATTAAGCTTTTGAGAAATCAATGGCTCTAAGTTTGCTAGATTTGCTATATCAAGATTAAAATCAGTGTTTAATTCATTTGTTTTTAGGTTATAGCTTGTTTTTTGAGCGTTTGCGTTTGCTAGGCTTGTATTTAGCGTGGTAATTGCGGTTAGAATGCTGTTATTTACGCTTATATCGCTATTTAAATTAGCATTAAAATTTTTTGGTAGCTTTATGCCATAATCTTTATTTATCAGGGCGTTATCGGCGCTAATTTTTGGCGCGTTGATATTTGCAAAGCCAAATTGTGTGCCATTTTTTAAGGCTACATCGGCTGTAATACTAGCAAACCCGCGCAAATACGGCTTTTTAAGAGCTATTAGGCTAAGTTGTGCAAGATCTAAATTTCTAGCATCTAATTTTAATTCAAGCGGATTAAAATCCACAATGCGCACTGCATAACGAAGCTTTGAGCCAGCCAAATTTCCACTGCCATTTGCTAAAATATTTTCAAAACTGCCTTTTACATCGCCTGCTATGTTAAGGTTTAATGGCATTGACGAAAATGAATTAGCATAAATTTTATATTTTAAATCTAAATTTTTATCCAAAATGCTATATTTGCCACTTGTGCTAATGCTTAGCTCGCCGTTTATGGTAGAGCTGATTTTTAAATTATTAAAACCAAGCTTAAACTCATTTAATTTAAAAGGCATAGCGATTTTTTCGCTCACAAAAGCTTCTATTCTTGGAGCCAATATCGCATTGCCTAAGCTTGTAAAAATCAGCGTATAAATCATACCGCAAATAACAAGCAAAACGCCAAAAATCCACGCTAAAATTTTCATTTTCTAATCCTTGTTTGAAAAATCTCGGCATTATAAGCCAAAATTCCAAATAATTAGAAAATTTATTAAAATTTGTGATTTTGTTGCTTTTATAAGCTAGCGCTTATGCTACAATTTCGCCACTTAAATCAAAAGGAGAAAAAATGGAGCATTTAAATGTAAGCAATTTTGATGCAAAAATTGCTAATGGAGCCAGCTTGGTAGCTTTTGGTGCGCCTTGGTGTAAAGATTGTGCCGTAGCCAAACCCTTGCTTGAAAAACTAGCCAGAGAATTTGGCGATAAAATCAACTTTTATGGCGTAAATTTTGACACAGAAGAAAGCCTAAAAGATAAATTAAATATCCGCCGAATTCCTACTATTATTTTTTATAAAGACGGCAAAGAAGTTGGCGAGCGTTTAGTAGAGCCAAATAATTATGAAAAAATCAAAAGTGCCGCAAGCGTGCTTTTATGATCCTTTCGTGCGGTTTTGTTAAAAAAAATCGCACACAAAATTTCAAAATAAATTTTATAAATTTTAAACATTTTTAAAGCATAAAAGGGCTAGAATTGCGCCTTTTATTCTAAAATTAAGGTTAAATATTGTTTGAGTTTATCGGTGAATCGCTAAAATCAGCTGTTAATAAATTAAAATTTATTGATGATGAAAAAGCCCTAAAAAACGCGCTTGAAACGCTAAAAAAGGCTTTATTAAAAGCTGATGTTTATCATAAGGTAGTAAAAGAAATCCTAAGCGCGGTAGAAGCTGATATGAAAGCTGGTCAAATCGGCCAAAAGCAATTTTTAGACAGCATTAAAAAAAATCTAATCTCTATTTTAAATGCGCCAAATTCAAGCTCGGCTTTTATTTTCTCACCTAAGCCTCCAACGGTGGTGCTAATGTGTGGCTTACAAGGTGGCGGTAAAACGACAAGCACGGCTAAGTTAGCAAATTATCTAAAAACGCGTGGCAAAAAGGTGCTAGTTGCAGCTTGCGACTTACAAAGACTAGCGGCCGTTACGCAATTAGAACAATTATGCCAAGCAAATGAGCTAGATTTTTTCAGCATTGATGGTGAAAATAAAGCAATAAATGTAGCAAAAGCTGCGCTAGCTAAGGCAAGTAGCGAATTTTATGATGTGCTTTTAATAGATAGTGCTGGTCGCTTAGCAATAGATAATGATTTAATGAATGAATTAAAAGATATAAAAGCTGCCATAAATCCTAGCGAGATATTTTATATAGCAGATGCGATGAGCGGGCAAGATGGCGTTAAAACGGCGATTAGTTTTAATGAAACGCTAGGTTTAACAGGCGTAATTTTGACAAAATTTGACGCTGATACAAAAGGCGGAATTGCTTTTGGTATAGCTAAGCAAGTAGGTGTGGCGCTTCGCTTTATAGGTATGGGAGAAAAAATAGCCGATATCGAGCAGTTTGTGCCTGATCGAATTGTTGGGCGCATTATGGGCGAGGGAGATTTGGCTACTTTGGCTGAAAAAGCTGCTGCTGTGATTGATAATAAAACCGCCAAAGAAGTAGCCAAAAAACTCAAAAAAGGCGATTTTAATTTTAATGATTTTTTAAATCAGCTTGAAAGTGTGAAAAAATTAGGCAATATCCAAAATGTCTTAGGTATGATCCCGGGCATGCAAACTATGGCATCTAAAATCAAAGATGTGGATTTAGAAAATAATAACGATATAAAATATATCCGCGCGATGATAGCCTCAATGACACCAAAAGAGCGCGAAAATCCAAGCTTATTAAATAATACCAGAAAACGCCGAATCGCCTTGGGCGCTGGCTTAGAGCAAATGCAAGTAAATCGCTTTTTAAAGCAGTTTGAAAATGCAGCCAAAATCGCTAAAAAATTTACAAGCAAAGGTGGCATGCAAAATTTAATGAGTATGATGAATCAAGCAAGATTGCCTAAATAATCTTGCGTTATTAAAATTTAGAGCAAATTTTAAGTTTAGCTTAAAATTTTAATCCTTAAATTTTAGTATTTATCTAAGCTAATTTTGTTAGTTTAGCTAACTACTTAAAAACAAGGAGAAAATATGGCAACAGTAGTAAGATTAACTCGCATGGGACGCAAAAAAAGCCCATTTTATCGCATAGTAGTAACAGATAGTCGCAAACGCCGCGATAGTGGCTGGATTGAAAGCATAGGATATTATAATCCTATGGTTGAACCTGAGGTTGTAAAATTTGATGCAAATAGATTAGATTACTGGAAAAGTGTAGGCGCAAAACTAAGCGACCGTGTAGCTCGTATAACAAAATGATAGAAAAATTTGTAGAAGAATACGCCAAACTAATATCATCAAAGCCTGAATTAGTAAGCGTAAGTCGCGTAAATGTGAGCGAAAATTTTGATGAAATTATCGTGCGCACAGATAAATGCGACACTGGTAGGCTAATAGGCAAAGACGGCAAAATGATAAATGCCCTTAAAACCGTTATTTCTGGCTATAAAGCCAAAGAGCCTACAAACTATAAAATCACAGTAAAAGCCATAGATGAATGAGCTTTTAAGCGTAGCTAAGCTTGGGCGTGTGGTTGGGCTAAAAGGTGCGCTAAAACTACACAATCTAAGCGATTTTAAAGAGCAGTTTAAAAAAGGTGCTTGCTTTTTAGCTTGTTTTGATGGGGCTTTTAGCAAAACTGATGATGCCTCTTTAAAAGAACTTTGCATAAAAAGCTTTGATAGTAAAACTAATTTAGTAATATTTGAAGGCTATGAAAGCAAAGAACTTGCTGCTAATTTAGTAAATATTACACTAAAACGCTCCCTAGATGATACCAGAAAGCACTGCAAACTAAAAAATGGCGAGTTTTTTTACTTTGATATTTTAGGTTGCGTGCTTAGCCAAGACTCTCAAATTTTAGGCATTGTAGATGATATAATGCAAACAGGTGCTGGGTTTTTGTTTTTATTAAAAACTGATGAAAGCTTGATAAATCAAGGCTTGGCAAAAGAATTTTACATACCATATAATGATCATTTTATTATCAAAATAGATATAAAAAATAAACAAATCACAGCTAAAAACAGCCTTGAAATTTTACAAAATTCATGAAATTTACCTTTTTAACGCTTTTTCCTAATCTAATAACGCCCTATTTTAGCGATTCAATTATGGCGCGTGCTTTAAAGGCCGGCAAATTCAGCATTGAATGCGTAAATCCACGCGATTTTAGCACTGATAAACACAAAAAAGTAGATGATTATATGGCAGGTGGCACGCCAGGGCTTTTAATGCGCGCTAGTCCCATAATAACGGCATTACAAAGCATAAAACCAGGACACATCATAGCTCTTAGTCCAGCTGGCAAAAAGTTTAATTCAAACGATGCCAAAAGGCTAGCCAAAAAAAATCATCTAATCTTTATATGCGGACGCTATGAAGGCATAGATGAAAGGGTTATTGAGCTTGCGGTAAATGAAGTTTTTTGCGTGGGGGATTTTGTTTTAAGTGGTGGCGAGCTTGGCGCGCTTTGTTTAAGCGATGCGATCGCAAGGCAAATTGATGGCGTCTTGGGCAACGCTGCTTCGCTTGAAGTAGAAAGTTTTGAAAATGATGTATTAGAGGCGCCAAGCTTTACTAAGCCAAATGTTTATGAAAATTCTAGCGTAATTTCAGCTTATTTAAAGGGTAACCACGATAAAATCCGCACTTTAAAATTCAAAATGGCACTTTGTAAGACGCAGTTTTTTCGCCCTGATTTATACGCAAAAATCTCCCAAAATGCCAAAGATAAGGACACAAAATGAGAAATAAATACATCGAGGCTTTTGAAGGCGCTCAAATAGCTGGCAAAAATATCCCTAGTTTTCGCTCTGGCGATACTTTGCGCATAGCACTTCGCATTAAAGAAGGCGATAAATCTCGCTTACAAAATTTTGAAGGTATTTGCATAGCTCGCCGCGGCACTGGCACAGGTGAGACTTTCATAGTTCGCAAAATAGGCGCAAATGGCGTAGGTGTAGAGAGAATTTTCCCACTTTATGGACAAAACATCGAAGAAATCGTAGTGCTTCGCAAAGGGCGTGTCCGCCGTGCAAAATTATTTTATTTACGCGAACGCCGTGGTAAAGCAGCGCGCATTAAAGAGCTTAAAAAATAATTCTTTCATATCGTGGCTTAAAACCACGATATTTTTTAAAATTTTAATTTCACATAAAATCCACGCTCAAATTTTAAAATCTCAATCTAATTTATTAGAATTTAGCCTTGTTGCTAAAAATGCCAAAATAAATTACAAATTTTAATTTATACACTTTTTAAGGCAATTTTGCCTACAATCTCGCCTTTAATTTAAAATTTGGTTAGAAAAATGCAAGAACTTTTACTAAAACTACAAAACAATGAGCGTTTAAATTACGATGAGGGCGTAAAACTTTGGGATTTGGATTTATTTAGCTTAGGGCAAATAGCAAATAAAATTAGAATAAAAAAGCACGGCAAAAAGGTGTTTTTCAATGTAAATCGCCATATAAATCCTAGCAATTTATGCGCTGATACTTGTAAATTTTGTGCTTTTTCAGCTCACCGCAAAAACGAAAACGCCTACACTATGAGTTTTGATGAAATAATGAGCATTGCACGCGATGCGATAAATCGCGGTATAAAAGAGCTTCACATCGTCAGCGCGCACAATCCCTTTATAAAACCAAATGAAACATTTAAAATTTTTAAGCAAATAAAAAAAGAATTCCCACACATTCATCTAAAAGCAATGACGGCTGCTGAGGTAGATTTTATGGCTAGAAAGTTTAAATTAAGCTATGAAAATATTTTAGATGAAATGATAGAAAGCGGCGTAGATAGTATGCCAGGCGGCGGCGCTGAGATCTTTGATGAAAGCACGCGAGATGAGATTTGCGCTAGTAAGGTTAGTAGCGAAAATTGGCTTAAAATCCATTCTTTGTGGCACGCTCGTGGCAGGCAAAGTAACGCTACTATGCTTTTTGGGCATATTGAAAGCAAGGCGATGAGAATTGATCATATCTTGCGCCTAAGAGCCTTACAAGATGAGAGCTTAGCACGCGCAAATGGCGGATATTTCAATGCTTTTATCCCGCTTGTTTATCAACGCGATAATAATTATTTAAAAAACATAGCTTTTTTAGGCTCGGCTGAGATTCTTAGCACAATTGCGATCTCGCGCATTTTGCTTGATAATATCGCCCATATCAAGGCTTACTGGGCTACTTCTACGATGAATCTAGCAATGGTAGCGCAAGATTTTGGCGCAGACGATATGGACGGCACGATAGAAAATGAAAGCATACAAAGCGCGGCCGGAGCAAATAGCAAGCACGGACAAGCCAAAAATGATTTTATAGAGATGATACAAACTAGCTCTTTCTTGCCAGTTGAGCGCGATAGTTTGTATAATGAGCTAAAAGTTTATAACTTATGCTAAATTCTAAAATTTAGCAATATTTAAATTAAAATTTTAAAATTTAAGATTATAGATGCGCGTTTATATCCACATACCATTTTGTGCTAGCAAATGCCCATATTGCGCCTTTGGCTCGGTTACTAGCTTGGATTTAATAAAGCAATATTTTAAAGCCTTAGAGCTTGATTTAAAAACCCAGCTCCAAAACCTAAACGCACAAAAAATTAAAAGCGTTTTTATAGGCGGTGGGACGCCAAGCGTAGTAAATGCTAAATTTTATGAGCCAATTTTTATGCTTTTAGCTCCCTTTTTAAGCAAAAACGCAGAGCTAACGAGCGAGGCAAACCCAAACTCTCTAAATCTAGAATGGCTAGAAAATATGCGCGCATTTGGGCTAAATCGCATTAGCATCGGCTCTCAAAGTTTTAATGAAAAAAAATTAAAATTTTTAGGGCGAAACCATAGCCCAAAAGATACTTTCAAAGCCGTAGAATACGCCAAAATCGCTGGTTTTACTAATATAAATGTAGATTTAATGTATGCTAGCAAGCTTGATGATAAAAAAATGCTAAAAAGCGAATTAGAAAACATAAAAAAGCTTCAAATAAGCCACATTTCAGCCTACGCTCTAAGCCTAGAAAAAAACACACCATTTTTTGGCCACAATGAATACAAAAAAGATAGCACAAGGCTAGCAAAGTATTTATTTAGCGGGCTTTGTGGGCTTGGGTTGAGGCAGTATGAAATTAGTAATTTTGGGCGCGTTTGTAAGCATAATTTGGGATATTGGCGCGGTGATGATTATATTGGCGTGGGCGCGTTTAGCGTTGGCACGCTTGGATTTAGGCGTTTTAATGCTCCGCGTTCATTAAATGCGTATATTAAAAATCCAAATTTTAAAAATATCGAGCTTTTAAGCAAGGCGCAAAAAGATTTTGAGCGCGTATTTTTGGGGCTTAGATGTATTTTGGGCGTAGAAAAAAATATTATAAAAAATAAAACTAATCTTAAAATTTTATTAGAAAACGCTAAATTAATGCAAAACAAAACGCGCGTTTATAATGATAATTTTTTATTGGCCGATGAGCTAGCGGGGTTTTTAATTTAAGCAAAAAACAGCTACAATCGCAAAATTTTTTATCTGGATAATTTATGTTTGGTATGAGTTTTAGTGAAATAATCGTAGTTATGGTGGTGGCCGTGATAGTTTTAGGCCCTGATAAACTGCCCCAAGCTATGGTAAAAATAGCCAAATTTTTTAAATATTTTAAACAAACAATAAACACAGCAAAAGGCACTTTTGAACAAGAGGTGCGTATGGCTGAGCTAAAAGACGATGCTAAAAAGTTTAAGGACTCCCTTGCTCAAAGTGCTTCAAGCGTGCGAAAAAAGCTAAGTTTTGAAGAGCTTGATGAGCTTAAAAAAACAGCCAGCGCTTTAAAAGACGATATAAATGAGAGTTTAAGCTTTAATGCAAATCTAAGCTCACAAAATGCCAAAGACGCGCTAAATAACGCAAATTTTGATGATGAAAATACACAAAATAATACACAAAATTCCAAAAACACCAGCGAACAAAATACAATAAATAATGAAATTTTAAGCCAAAAACCAAATGAAATCTCTGCCCAAAAGGCAAATAATGTTTGAAGATTTAAAACCGCATTTAATTGAGCTTAGAAAACGCCTGATAATATCGTGCGTTGCGCTTATTGTAGCTTTTGGGATTTGTTTTGGTTTTTGGCAAATTTTACTTGATTTTATGATTGAGCCATTAAAAATTTCATTACCAGCAAAAAGCGATATTATTTTTAAAGAGGTTACCGAGCCATTTTTTACGGCTATGAAAGTGTCGTTTTTTGCGGGGCTTATGCTAGCTGTGCCTGTGATATTTTGGCAGTTTTGGCTTTTTGTAGCGCCAGGACTTTATGATAATGAAAAAAAATATGTAATCCCTTTTGTGCTAAGTGCTACGGCGATGTTTGGGGCTGGGGCTGCTTTTTGTTATTATTTTGTGTTGCCAGTAGGGCTTAGCTTTTTAATCAATTTTGGCGGGCAGCTCTTTTTGGCCTTACCAAGCATAGGCGAATATGTGGGCTTTTTTACTAAATTGATTATTGCTTTTGGGCTTAGTTTTGAATTGCCAGTTATTACATTTTTCTTAGCAAAAATCGGCCTTGTAAGCGATGCTAGTTTGAGGGCTTATTTTCGTTATGCTGTGGTTGGGATTTTTATTTTCGCTGCTATTATGACCCCACCTGATATATTAAGCCAAATTATGCTTGCATGCCCATTAGTTGGGCTTTACGCGCTTAGCATTTATATAGCCAAATTAGTAAATCCAGCCACAAACGATAGCGAGATAGAAAATGAATAGTGATTTAGAGCTTAAAAGCTATGATTATAACTTGCCAGCCAAGCTTATAGCAAACGCCCCAGCCTCGCCAAAAGGCAGTGAGAAAATGCTGGTTTATTATAGAACCACGGGTGAAATTAGGCATTTAAAATTTAGTGATTTATGCGATATTTTGCCAGAATGTGCGATTATTTTAAATGATACAAAGGTGATTAAAGCGCGCATTTACGGGCATAAAGACAGCGGCGGCAAGATTGAACTACTCTTAAATCAACCTCTTAATGATGGAGTTTTTAGCGTTTATATAAAGGGCAAGGTTAAAAAAGGACAAATTTTAAAATTTCAAAATGGCTTGGACGCTTGCGTTTGTGAGCTTTTTAGCGATGGGAGTAAGGCAGTAAAATTTAGCCAAAATCATAAAATTTTAAAAAATAACGAGCTTTTTGCTTTGCTTGAAAAAATCGGCCATGTTCCCTTGCCACCATACATAAAACGCCCAGATAATGAAAATGACGAAAAATGGTATCAAAGCATTTTTGCTAAGGCGCAAGGCGCGGTGGCCGCACCTACTGCTAGCTTGCATTTTAGCCCTGAAATTTTAAATAAATTACAGGCGAAATTTCAAAGTGCTTTTATTACCTTGCATGTCGGTGCTGGAACCTTTAAGGGCGTAGAGTGCGAAAATATTTTAGAACATAAGATGCATAGTGAGTTTTTTGAGCTTTCAAATGAAGCAATCAATCTAATAACAAGCCCACAAAAGCTGCTAGCTGTTGGCACAACAGTAGCTAGGACGATTGAATATTTTGTGCGCACAGAGCAAAAAAGTGGCTTTTGTGATTTATTTTTACACTCGCAAAATCCGCCAAAAAGGCTAGATTATTTGCTTACAAATTTTCATTTGCCAAAATCTACGCTAATTATGCTTGTAGCAAGCCTTACAGGCCTAGATGAATGCAAAAGAATCTATCAAATCGCAATAGAGCAAAAATACCGCTTTTACAGCTACGGCGATGCGATGCTAATACTTTAAAGGACAACGATGATAAAATTATTTTTTTTACTAAATTCGGCTGTTTGTTTGATGGCAAATGAAATACAAAGCGAGTTTTACAAATCGCTTAAAAATATGGATTATAATGAAAATACACTAATTTTAAATATTTTTGCTGTGGTTTTTTTAGTAACCTCGCTGATTTTTGTGTTTAAAATACTGCTAAATAAACCCATGCAAACATCAACAAATATAAAAGAAATCAAGCATGAAAAATATATCGCTAAGCTAAATTTTCATTATTCAATACAAAAAAGCAAAAAGCAAAATATTATTCAAACCCTAGAAAGCTATTTTGATATCTTGCATATCAAAGCGGCAAAAGGCACAAATAGAGTAATTTTCCACTTTAATCAAAACCAAGGGCGGTATTTTTTGATGAACTCGCAAGAGATCAATTTAACGCTTTTTTCTTTACTCGAATTTTTGCTCGAAAATACCACAAACGCCGTAATAACAATAAACATAAAGCCAAACTCGCAAGGCAAGCTAATCAAAAACGGCACCAAAATCCAAAACTATCATTTTTTTGTGCGAGTAAATAAAAATCTAAAAGATTTAGAATTTAGAATAAATAGCGTCCTTACAAACAACGCAAAGGATTTAAAGCTAAAATATCTCACCCAAGCCAAAAATTTTGCTGGGGAATTTGGCTATGAGATCACTTGCGAATTACACGAAAAATTTAGCACCTTTGGCTTTTATAAAGATTTATACGAATTAGGGCTAAAAACTCCAAAACAAAACCAAGCATTAATAAACAAAAATTGCGTGATTTTAGATGATGATATTAGTGCTTTTGGCAATTTTGCTTTATTGCTTAGATCTTTTGGGGCAAATACTCAGCCATTTTTGAGTACAAACACATCTAAAAATCACATCTTTAACGCTATATTTAAACCAGATTTTGTCATCATAAATACTAAATTTTTTCACACAAACAGCAAAAACTCCAAGGCTTTTAGCAAGGACGAAATAGAAGCACTAATGCGCGCTAAACGCAATAAAAACTTCGTTTTAATTTTAGTAAGCAACAGCGCAAATTACGATGAAATAGACAATAAATTAAGCGATTATTACTTGCTTAAAGAGCCATTTTGCGCTGATGTTTTTTTAGAAATTTTACAAGATAAAAATAATAAAAAACAAAGCTGGCTTTAAAAATTTTACTTAATAAATTTTAATAAATTAATTCTAAAATTTCTGGCGCAAAAATAAGATTTTAATGTTAAAAAATAAGCGCCCTACTTTTAAAATTTTAATCAA
>SPMW01000029.1 GCA_009827235.1 Candidatus Campylobacter infans
GAGCCGATAAAACCAGCCCCGCCTGTAATTGCAATTTTCATTTTTGACTTTCTTTTTTTTGTTCTTTTTTGTTTTCTTGTAACTTTTGTAATGGGTAAATTTTATATGTTATGTTTGCTATTGTATTGCCCATTGTGATTTTTAAAATATCGTTTTTTGGGATTTTAGCGACAAATTCCTCGACCTTATTTAAAAGATCTATGCTATTTTTAGCAACAATCATTTCATGCTTTGTTTCATAATCTACTTTTTTTACTTTAAATAGATCTTGAAAAAATTTTGGCGGCTTCATACACACTCTTTAAATTTTGTTTTTCGTTTATTTTGTAGCAATTTTTTATGCCAGCATTTTTGCCTGCTTGGATATCGCTATCTTTATCGCCTATTAAAATAGACGCATTCAAATCCACATCAAACTCAGCTTTTGCTTGTAAGATCATACCTGGTTTTGGTTTGCGACAAGCGCAATTACTTTGTGGTGCGTGCGGGCAAAAATATACTTTTTTAATATAAATTTCGCGCTTTTTAAAATTTTCAAGCATCCATTCATTTAATTTTAAAAAATCATCTTGCGTGTAATATCCGCGCCCAATGCCTGATTGATTGGTGATAATAAAAAGCGCATAACCAAGATTGCTAAATCCTTTTAAAACATCAAAAACATCAGGCATAAACTCAAAATCAGCAATCTTATAAACATAATTTTTATCAGCGTTAATCACGCCATCTCTATCCAAAAACACAGCCTTGATCATAGCGTAAGATTTTACACCAAATTTTATTTTTTTTCAAATTTTTAGCTGATAAAAATTTTAAAATTAATATTTTATTTGGCGATTTAGCTATTTTTTAGTTATAAGATTTTAAAATTACGCCTAAAATTTTTCAAAGGAGGATACAATGAAAAAATTTTTGTTAATTGGTTGTGGAGCCGCTTTGGCATGTAGTATGAGCTTTGGTGCTGATGGTGCTGTTGTTTTTAAAAAATGCATAGCTTGCCACGGGGCTAAGGCTGAAAAATCTTACCTAAATAAAGTACCTGTGCTAACGACAGTAGATCCTGCTGAACGCCTTGAATTAATGAAAGGCTATAAGGCTGGCACGGTTGAAGGCGGTAAAGGCAAAATCGGCCAAGGCGCGATCATGAAAATTCAAATGAGCACATTAAGCGAAGAGGATATGGCTGCTGTAAATGAATATATAAGCACGCTAAAATAAGCATTTAACGCAAAGGCGGTGATTTTCACCGCCTAATTTAAAATTTCAAAATTTCATCATCTATTAATTTAGAATTTCAAAATTTCATCATCTATTAATTTAGAATTTCAAAATTTATCCCTTAAAAAACATTTCAAGCGCAAGAATAAAGGCTTAAAAATATCTTAAAACAAAATTTTACTTTTGATTTTTAATCGTTTTATCTGCCTAAAAGTCTTACAATTTCAAATAAAAAAAGGTGCGATATGCAAAAAAATATTTTGATTTTAGGTGGCGGATATGCTGGCTTGG
This sequence comes from Candidatus Campylobacter infans, assembly GCA_009827235.1. Lineage (GTDB taxonomy): Bacteria > Campylobacterota > Campylobacteria > Campylobacterales > Campylobacteraceae > Campylobacter > Campylobacter infans. Next base: position 1,510 of record SPMW01000029.1, read on the forward strand.
CTTGCACGATGGGACTTGAAAAACGCCTTAAAAACGAGATTATAGCTGGCAAGGTTAAGCTAACACTAATCAACAAGCACGACTACCATTATCAAACCACCTTGCTTCATAGAATCGCGCTTGGGACATATTCTGAGCGCAAGGGTCGCATATTTTACCGCAAAATTCTTCACAATACAAATTTCATAAAAGACATAGTTACAGACATTGATTTAAACGCGCGCAAAATTTATGGCGTAAATGGTTGCCACGAATACGATTATTTGGTAATTGCCCTTGGTTTTGAGCCAAATTTTATGGGCATTAGCGGAGCAAAAGAGCACACCTATAAACTAGCCACTATGAATAGCGCGCTCGAACTCTTACACGATTTGGAGATGAAATTTAAAAATTTTAGCCCAAAATCTAGCCCGCAAGATCTACATTTTGCCGTAGTTGGTAGCGGATTTACAGGCGTAGAATACGCAGCCGAGCTAAAAGACCGCATCGATGAATTATGCGATATTTGCGGGATTGATAGAAGTTTGGGCAAGATTTATTTAATCGCGCGTGGCGGCAAGGTGCTACCTATGTTTAGCAAAAAACTCTCCAATCTTTCACGCAAAAAGCTAACAAAGCGCGGCATTGAAATCATTAATGGTAGCGTGATAGAATGCTTTGATGGTGGCGTGATAGTAGAAAATGAGGGCAAAAAAGAAAAAATCCTAGCAAATACCGTGCTTTGGAGTGCGGGCGTAAAAGGCAATGAAATAATAAACAAACTAAGCGCGCAAAATGTAAGCGTGAAAAACTCGCGCATTATGGTAGATGCGTGCTTGCGCGTGGAAAATTTTGATAATGTTTTTGCGCTTGGGGATTGTGCGATGGCCTGTGAGCAAGACATAGTGCATGCGCCCACGGCTCAGCTAGCTACGCAAATGGGCGAGTATTGCTCCAAAAGTCTTGCAAAAATCATACAAGCTGATATCAAGGGCGATAAAAACGCTTGCCAGATTAAGCCATTTAAGTTTCATCACAAAGGCACGGTTTGCTCAATTGGCCATACAGACGCCGTAGGTTTTGCTTTTGGGGTTGGAATCGCTGGCGAAGTGGCGGCATTTTTAAAGAATTTCATAGAAAACAAATGGCTTTATGCCATCGGCGGCCCAGCAATGGTAATCAAAAAAGGGCAGTTTAGGTTTAGAAGTAGCGATTAGGGCAAATTGTCAGTTTAGTTTTAATTAAAATTTGCTTTTTGCTTTAATTTGTTTTTTGCTTTAATTTGTTTTTTGCTTCATAAATTTTAAAATTTAAGGTTTAAATTTAATTTTTTTTAGCAAATTTTTAGCGCAAATACTGCGCACGCGTGAATGAATTTTAAAATTTAAAGTTTAAAATTTGGCTGATTTAAAAGCCTTTAAAAATAAAATTTTAAAGGCTAGATTTTAGCAAGTGGCTAAACTTAAAAATAAAATTTTAAAATTCAAACTTTAAAAAATAAAATTTTAAAGATTAACTTTTTAGCAAGTGGCTTGGCTTTTAAAATTTTAAATAAAATCAGCTAGTATTAAAGAGCAAAATTTTAAAAGCCACTAGCCAAAGTTCTAGCAAGTTCGCCTAAACTCTTTCATAAACTCCACCAAAGCCCTCACATCATCAATGCTTACCGCATTATAAATGCTAGCCCGCAAACCACCTAAAATGCGATGTCCTTTAAGGCCTATCATATTTTGCGCATTCGCAAGCTCTACAAAGCGCGCATCAAGCTCGGCACTTGGCGTTTTAAAGCTCACATTCATTAATGAGCGCGAATGGCTTTTTGCGTGCCCTGTGTAAAAATCATCTTCATCAATAAGCTCATAAAGCATTTTGGCTTTTTGCTCGTTTTGCTTATAAATCGCGCTTAGACCGCCTTGCTCTTTTATCCAATCAAGCACCAAATCGAGCATATAAATAGCAAAAGTCGGCGGAGTGTTAGCTAGGCTATTTGCTTCAAGCTGAGTTTTATAAGATAAAATAGTCGGCACATGCCCAAAAAATGGTGCCTTAAAACTGCCCTTTGGCTCAGCTTGGACGCGCTGGGCTAAATCTTTGCGGATTATTACTAGCGTTAGGCCTGCTGGGCCTGCGTTTTTTTGCGCCCCACCCCAAAATAGCCCGATATTATTTGCTTTAAAATCAATCTCCCTGCTTAATAAATCCGAACTAGAATCAATCACAAGTGGCGCGCCTTTTGTGTTTGGAAAACTTTTATATTGCGTGCCGTATATTGTATTATTTGAGCAAATATAGCAATAATCAGCATCGGCGCTAAAATCTATATTTTTTGGAATTTCATCAAAATTTGTGCTCTGGCTACTGGCTACAATCTCATAATTAATGCCTAAAATTTTGGCATCTTTAATGGCTTTTTGTGTCCAAACGCCGGTATTTGCGTATTGTGCCACACCGCCAAAATACAAATTCATCGGCACTTGCGCAAATTGCATATGCCCGCCACCTTGTAAAAATAACACAGCATATTCATCGCCTAAATTATAAAAATCGCGGATTTTTGCGATAGCGCCATTGTGCATGGCTTCATAATCCTTGCCGCGATGGCTTACTTCCATTATATTAAAGCCTTTTTGATGGTAGCTTAAAAACTCATCTTGGGCTTTTTTTAACACGCCCAGTGGCAAACCGCTAGGGCCTGCACTAAAATTTTTCACTCTCATTAACATCTCCTTTAATTAGTGCTGATTTTGTCGCAAATGGCGATTTTAGCATTACTTCATCGCCTGCTTTTAATTTATCTAGGCTGATTTTTTGCTCGTTTTTATAAATACTAACTAAATCTTTTGCCTTATTAAAATATTCTTGCTTGCTTTTTAATAACAATTCGCATTTTTCTAAGTTGTGTTTGTAGCGGTTAAACCTTGTATCAAGCGCGTTTTGCATATTGTTTTGGGAATTCAAAATTTTAGCATTAAACACAGAAATTTTAGAATCCACACTAACGCTTGTTAATAAACGCATTTCATAATTTAATTGCGAATTTAGCGCATTTAGCTTTTCTTGCATTACTTCATTTAATTCATTAGCCATATTATCGATAAATTGTGCCAAATCAGCTCCATTTGGCAGCAAATCCTCTATGCTAGCTGTTGGCGTGATAGAGCGATGATCACTTACAAAATCGCTTATTGTATAATCAATCTCATGGCCTATGGCTGAAATAATGGGCGTTTTAAGAGCTAAGATTGTGCGCGCTAGGCTCTCATCATTAAAGCACCACAAATCCTCTTTGCTCCCGCCACCACGCGCTAAAATAATAACATCTAGCCCGGCACCATCGGCCATTTCTAAGGCATTTATGATTGAATGCGGGGCATTTGCGCCTTGAACCAAGGTATCAAAACTTAAAAATTTGCTTAAAAAATATCCGCGCGCTTTGATTCTGTTTAATATATCAGCAAAGGCGGCTGAACTTAGGCTAGTTACGATCCCTACGCGCTTTGGGAATTGTGGCAAAGATTTTTTACCCACTTTTTCAAAGGTTTTGGCATCTTTTTGCTTAATCAATCCTTGAAATTTTAATTTTTCGCACAAGGCATTAAAAGCCGCATCTAAATCTCCACTGCCTGCTAATTTTAAGCTCGTTAGGTTGATTTGATAGTTTCCACTTGGGCTATAAATGCTTAATTTACCGCGCCCAATCACCTTTAAGCCATCTTTTAGAGCAAAATTTACGCGCGAGTTTGCGCCTTTAAACATCGTTGCGCTTATGCTTGATTTTTCATCTTTTAGCACAAAATACCAATGCCCGCTAGAATGCCTAATAAAACGCGAAATTTCACCCTCAATCTCTACATCATTATAATGGCTTTCAAGCAAAGCACTTGCTGCAAGGTTTAACTCTGTGATTGTCATTTTTTATCTCTTGCCTTCTAAAATCGGCTTTAATTTTAGCTCGTATTGGAGTTTATTTAATGAAGTGCTAAATAATTCAAACTCATTTGCAAGGCTACTTTCTATTCTAAAATCATTATCGATGAAAAGCCCGGCGATTATGTCGTAGTTATGTTTTTTGCGGGCTGAATTGATGATTTCAAGGTAGGTTCTTGTGTTTAGTTCGCTCATATCCGCATCGCAAATTACTATTTTATATGGCCTTGCGCTTAAATGCTCACCAAGATTTACCATATTGCGCGCGGTGTCGATTTTATCGCTGAAATTTCTAAATGCGCTAGCGTAGATATTATTTGCAGCGGCTGATTTTTTAAATATCAATATATCGCGCAATTTATCATTTGCTAGCATTGCGTTTTGCTTGCGTTTAGTTAAAATTTGAGAAATTCTGCTTTTTAATAATTCTTTGCCCTGAACAGAATCATAATCTGCTTTAAGCAAATAATCATCAAAAACTATTTTATTATTTACAAGATTGTCGCTTCTATCGCTTATTGCGATAAATGAACAAGGTCGCTGTATGGCATCGATGTTTTGTTTATCCATCAAATCTAAATCCACAAAAACCACATCATAATGTAATAACGGGTTGATTTGAGTATGCACATGACTTACTAATTCGCCCAAAGTGCTTGAAATAATAGCATCGCCAAGGACAAGCACGCTTAGATTTATGCGTTTTGTTAAAGATGAACTTGTTTTTTTGCCAGTGATTTTTTCATAAGCGTTGATAAACTCGCTAAGTGAAACAGGCTCTTTAAGCCAAATGGTGTAAGCATCGGTAAATTCTGGTTGCTTTGCTGAGATTAGTATGGTTTTTGCATCATCAAAGGGCTTTTTTGTCCCACGAACTATATATAAACTTTTTTGCAAGTAAGTATCTCTTAGCTTATAAGCTAAACCAAGATGGCTTAAATATGATTTTACAATATCAAAAAAGCTAGGCAATTTTTCGCCATCTAGGTTTGGCAATTTTGTTTCGTATATATTATCTGCTGAATATATCACAACCTCTTCGCCTTGGAATTTATTTTTATACCTAAAATCGCTCTTAAACTTAGCCTCTATGCTAAATCCTATTTTTGTGCCTGTGTTTGCCTTGCTTGTTATATCAAATTTTGAACCAAGCATTTGTAAGTATTGATTACAAAGCCTTAGATCCAAGCCGCCACTATTGTAAATTTGAAGTTTTGAAGCATTTGTATCTGTAAAGCCTTCAAAAATAATCTCGTGTTTTATGCCACTACCACCATCAACTACTGCGAATTTAATGCCCGTTTTATCATCTTTTGTTTGGTTTAATTTTGAAATTTGTAATAAAACCGCGCTACCATCGCCAATGCTGTATTCTATGGCATTATCTAATAAAGAAGTTAAAATAAACTCGATTTTTTCTTTATCTGCATCTAAAATACCCTCTAAATTAGGATCTACAAAAATCAAAAGTTCTATATTTTTGTTAGATATTTTCTTGCTAAATTGCCCTACGAGATTAAAAGGTAAATCTAAGATTGAAAATTTTGTATTTTTTATTTTTATGGTTTCGCATTGTAATTTGGAGATGATTATTAGATTATTTAAAAGCTTTAAGAGCTTATTTGAGCTATCATCCATTTCTTCTAAATATTTAAGCAAATCTTTATGCTCTGTATTTGCTAGCTCTGTGCGTAAAATTTCATTATAGCCCATTCTTACATTCAATGGTTCTTTTATTTCAAAGCTGATATTTGATAAAAATGTTTTATGCTCTTTTTCGTCCATTTTTTTAGCATTATCTTTATCTAGGATTTTATTGGCTGTTTCATCGAATAATTCAAAAATTTGCTTACTATCCATCGCGATGTTATGGTTAGCGGCTATTATTTGTAAGCGTTTTTTATATTCGCTTAATAATTGTATTTGCTTTTTGATATTGGTTTTATTAGAGATAAAAAGCCAAAGCATAAAAATAATATAAATTATAACGCCTATGGCTATAAGCAAATAAGTAAATAAGAGATTGTTGGATTGTTTGATGTTATTTTGCAAATCTGCGCTTATTGCGTAAATTTTTGAATTATAATTATTTTCTATGGTGTTTGTAAAATTAAAAAATTCCTCAAAACCAAAATCAGGTTTTTCGCCACGCAATAAAGCAAAATACAATTTATCCAAATTTTCGTGGGCTAAAATATAATCTTTATTTTCATCTATTTTTTTAATCGCATTTTTCAATTTATCATTATTGCCTTTATAAATGGCAAAAATATGGCTAATCCCCGCAGGACTATGTGCTATGATATTTGAATAATCTCTTTTTTGCTTTAACATAAAAGATAAAATTTCATTTCCCGTTTTATCTAAGGCTTGATTTTTTATAATATAGCCAATTAAAAAATCTCGCTTTTTATTTAGCTCGATAATATCCTTAAACACCGACATCATCACCAACACAGGAACGGTTTGTTCTATATCGTTTGTGTAGGAATTTAAGCTTTGGACGCTTTGGAAAATTTCTTTATCAATCTCATCATAACGCGAAAATAGCTCAGCATTAAAATCGCTTCTGTTTTGATCTAAATCATTGCGGATATTAAATAATTTATCTAAGGCATTATTTAGGCTATTTAGCTCGCGCATGGCTTTATTGCTATCTATGCGCAAAATTTCTATATTTTGATGATCCACATTAGCTTGTGAATATAAAAGCGCTTGCATGGCGCGCTCTTTATGGAGCTTTTGGGCGATTTGGGTTAATTGGTTTATTTGTGTAAGAGCTTTATTTAAACGATCATGCGCACTTATCTCGCTAATAACATAAAGCAAGAAAATTAAAGCAAAAATGCTAGCAATCACCATCATAGAATAATTTGCCGCGTCATAAGTTTTAAGCTTATCATCTTTTTTGTAAAAGGTAAATTTTTGAAAAAATTTATTCATCTTTATTCTTAAAATTTAGTGTAAAAAATGTTGGGATTATATCACCGCTAGGCTTGAAATTTACTAAAATATTTAAAAATAGCTTTTGCGTTTATATTTATTTTAAACGCCTTATATCATCAAAAAATCCACTCTTAAAGAAAATTTTAATATTGATAAAAAATAAAATTTTAAATTAAACCAGCCCTAAGATGAGCACCTTAGGGCTAAAAATGCGCAAAATATAAATTTTAATTATTGCTCGCTTATATTGCTCCCAGCGTTAGTCACTTCGCTTATTTCATCGCTAGAAGCAATCAGCTCGCCATTTTCATCAAAAATTTCTTCATCTTTTTCTTCTTTTGGGCAGCAAGCAATGCTAACAACGCTTTCTCCATCTACATTTACAACCCTTACGCCACTTGTATTACGGCCAGCTTTTCTAATGCTTTGCATATCGGTGCGAATCATCTTGCCACTTGTAGTAAGCGCCATTAAATCCATATTTTCATCAACCATCACAGCACCGATTAAATCGCCGGTTTTATCTGTTAATCTCATACAAATCACGCCCTTGCCGCCGCGGTTTGTTAGGCGATATTCATCGGCTGTCGTGCGCTTGCCAATACCATTTTGGCTAACGCTTAAAATTTCTTGCGAGTTTGATTCTATAAAGGTTGCGCCCACGACAAAATCGCCCGCTTCTTTAAATCTTATCCCAGTTACGCCACGGCTGATTCTACCCATTTGGCGCACTTTATTGATACGAAATTTCACGCACATACCCTTGCGCGTTATTATTAAAAGCATTGCGCCTTCATCATTTGGGCTTAATTCTTCACTCTCTGTGCTTAATTCTTCATTGCTTGTGCTTTGAGATAAAATTTCATTCATTTCATCTTTTATTTGGGCTAATTGCTCGCTAATTTCAATATCTAAATTAGGATTTTCTTCATCTTCAAGCCCATAATTTACGCGCGGAGCTACTTCGCCTGCTTCATTTTGGATAATTAAAGCAGTTACTAATTCATCGTTTTCATCAAGTTTAATCGCGCGCACGCCTATTGTGCGAATATTTTTGTATTCGCTTAAATTCGTGCGTTTAACCAAGCCGTTTTTAGTAAAAAACGCTAGCGATTTACTAGCATCAAAATCGCTTGTTGGGATAATGGCTTTAATCTTTTCATCAGGTTGAAGTGAGATTAAATTAACCACAGCCTTGCCCTTAGCCGTGCGCGAACCCTCTGGGATTTTATAAACTTTTAGCCAGTATAATTGCCCGCGATTAGTAATAAACATTAAAGTATCGTGGCTCATACAAGTAAAAAAGCTCTCAATAAAATCATCATCATAAGTCGTTACTGCCACCTTGCCCTTGCCACCGCGTTTTTGCTTTTCATAGCTTTTGCTTGGCACGCGCTTAATGTAGCCACGATGCGTGATTGTTACTACCATATTTTCATTTGGTATTAAATCCTCTATATCAATATCATCATAATCATCGATTATTTCGGTTTTGCGCGGACATTTAAATTTATTTTTTATCTCTAAGAGTTCATCTTTTATCAATGCTTCGATTTTTTGCTCACTTTTTAATAGAGCATCTAGCTGGGCTATTAGCTTAATAAGCTCAGCTAGCTCAGCTTCTAGCTTTTCGCGCTCTAAGCCTGTTAGCTTGCTTAATCGCATTTCTAAAATCGCCTTGCTTTGTTCTTCACTTAGATTAAAATTTTGAATTAAACCAGCTTGTGCGCTTTGTATATCAGCACTTGCGCGAATTAGCGCAATTACTGCGTCTATATTATCAAGTGCTATTTTAAGACCTTCTAAAATATGCGCTCTTGCTCTTGCTTTTTGAAGTTCAAAAATAGTTCTACGGATAATTACGGTTTTTCTATGATTTAAAAATAACCTTAAAAGCTCTAAAAGATTGAAAATTTTTGGCTCTTTATTATGAATGGCAAGCATTATCACGCCAAAAGTAATCTCCATTTGCGTGCTTTTATATAAATTATTTAACACAATCTCGCTCATAGCATCGCGCTTTAATTCAATCACCAAGCGCACGCCATCTCTATCGCTTTCATCGCGCACCTCAGCTATGCCATCAATTATTTTTTCTTTGCCAAGCTCTGCTATATCAGCGTGTAATTTTGCCTTATTTACTTGATAAGGCATTTCATCTATTACTATTACATCTTTATTTGGTTTTTTTTCTATGTGAGTTTTGGCTCTTAATTTAATGCGTCCGCGCCCCGTGCGGTAAGCTTCAATAATGCCTTTTTTGCCAAAAATTGTCCCGCCTGTTGGAAAATCTGGTCCTTTTATATACTCCATAACCTCTTCAATACTTGCATTTTTATTTTCAAGCACTAAAAGCAAGCCGTCAATTAACTCATCAAGGCTGTGTGGCGGGATATTTGTCGCCATACCAACTGCTATACCGCTTGATCCATTTAATAATAAATTTGGCACACGAGCAGGCAAAACATCTGGCTCGATCTCGCTATCATCGTAGTTTGGCACGAAATCAACGGTGTCTTTTTCTAAATCCTCTAAAAGCGCTTCAGCAAGCGTAGTCATACGCGCTTCTGTATAACGCATAGCCGCTGCGCCATCGCCGTCCATTGAGCCAAAATTGCCTTGTCCATCAATAGCAGGTATTCGCATACTAAAATTTTGTGCTAAACGCACCAAGGCATCATAAACTGCTATATCGCCGTGTGGGTGGTATTTACCTATTACATCACCTACTATGCGGGCTGATTTTTTGTGCTTGGATTTTGAGCCAACGCCTAATTTTTCCATTGCGTATAAAATGCGTCTATGCACTGGCTTTAAGCCATCGCGCGCATCAGGCAAAGCCCGCCCGATAATCACGCTCATTGAATAATCCAAATAACTAGTTTTTATAGAGTCTTCTACATCAATTGTTTGAATATCTTGATTTTGTAGTAATTCCATTAAAGCGCCTTTGAAATTTTAAAATCGCAGATTGTAGCAAAAATAAAGTTAAATTTCTTTTAAGAATTTGCTTGTGTTTTAAAATTATTGATATTTTGTGAGTTTAAAATTTGTGATTGTAGGTTTTAGCCTGCGTTGCGCGCTAACTTGGCGCGCAAATTTTAATCTTTATCTTGGTTGAATGCTAGAATTATCAGCTCCGCCATTTTTACTAAGTGCTTCTAGGCTTTGCCATATTGTATTTGCCGCGTTTTCATAGGCCTTTGCGCTAAGAGAGTTTGGGGCATAAAAGCTAAGTGGCTTACCATCATCGCCGCTTTGTCTAATGGCTGGTTCTAATGGAATTTGGGCTAAAATTTGGCATTCGTATTTTTTAGCTAGGGCATTTATGCCCTCACTAGAACCAAAAATTTCGTATTTTTCCCCGCAATTTGGGCAAATAAACCCACTCATATTTTCTATTAAACCGCCGATTTTTATGCCTAATTTATTAAACATATCCAAAGCACGCGCACTATCATCTAAGGCTACTTTTTCTGGTGTGCTAACGCAAATTCCAAGACTTACAGGGACATTTTGTGCTAAGCTAAGCTGAGCATCGCCAGTGCCTGGTGGCATATCTAAAAATAAAACATCTAGCTCACTCCACGCCACTTCATTTAAAAGTTGCTCTATTGCTTTCATTATCATAGCTCCACGCCAAATCAAGCTTTGGTTTGGTTCAATTAGCAAGCCCATACTCATCATCTCAATCCCATGGCTTAAAACTGGGCTTAATTTATTGCCCTTGATATTTGTTTTTGCTAGGCTAGCACCCATCATCGCAGGGATATTTGGCCCGTAAATATCAGCATCTAAAAGCCCCACACGCTTACCTAATTTAGCTAGGCTAATGGCTAAATTTAATGTAGTAGTTGATTTACCCACTCCGCCCTTACCGCTTGAAATCATCACAAAATGCTTGATTTGCGGGGCGATATTTTTGCTTTTTGGCCCTTGGCTTTGTTTAGCCTCTTTAAGCTCTGGCGTTAATATTTCGCACTCTATGCCAAGATTTAGCGCGCTTATTTCTTTAAGCAGTTTTTCTTTAATCTCAGGCTTTGAGCTAGGAATTTCTAATATGATTTTTGGTGTTGTAGCTTTTACAAAGCCAAAATCTACTATGCTTTTTTCAAAGCCCGGATATATTATCGTCTTTAAAAGTTGAATTATTTTCTCGTCCATCGTTTTCACCTGTGTTGTTATTTTCTGCATTTGCAAGCGTTTCTTTTGCTTCTTGCTTAGCTTGATATTCTTGTGCTTTTTGGCTAGCATTTTCATCAAAGCCTAAGCCTTTTGGCGTCATACGCATTTCTACGCTGTTTTGGTATTTTTGGCTTAATTGCTCTGTGGTATTTTGCTTAATTACATCAGCCTTGTTATACATAAAATAAACAAAACCAGCAATTATCGCCACTAAAATTAAAATTTTCATCTTACCCCCCTTAAAATTTGAAGATAAAAAAGCGCATTCTACAAAATTTTAAAAAATTTTAAACTTAAATTAGCATAAAAGTTTAAAATTTGTAAATATTAAAATTTAAATTTTTAAGAAAATTAAAAGCATCTTTAAGATACAATCCGCCCTTTTAGTTTTAGGACTCGAGGCTGACGAAGAAGTGTTTTTAAAATCGCCACTATTTTAAAAACAGTTGGTTTGCTAAGGCAAACCTAAAAGTCCAATCCCAAAGTGGCCAATTATCAAAAGGACAGCAAATGAAGGTGCGACCATCAGTAAAAAAGATGTGCGATAAATGCAAGATTGTAAGACGCAAAGGCGTTGTGCATATAATCTGCGATAATCCAAAACACAAACAAAGACAAGGATAAAAAATGGCTCGTATAGCAGGTGTAGATTTACCAAAGAAAAAGCGCGTAGAGTATGGATTGACCTATATTTACGGCATAGGGCTATTTACTTCACGCAAAATTTTAGACGCGGTTAAAATTTCTTATGATAAACGCGTGCAAGATTTAAGCGAAGATGAGGCTGCGGCTATCCGCAAAGAAATCCAAGAGCATTATATAGTAGAAGGCGATCTTAGAAAAAGTGTCGCTATGGATATTAAGGCATTGATGGATTTAGGTAATTATCGTGGTTTAAGACATAGAAAAGGCTTGCCAGTGCGCGGGCAAAAAACCAAAACAAACGCTCGCACTCGCAAAGGTAAGCGCAAAACAGTTGGCGCTGCTGCTAAATAAGGATAAATAATGGCACAAAAAAAAGTAGTAAAGAAAAAAACAGCTAAAAAAAATATAGCCAAAGGTATAGTTTATATCTCAGCAAGCTTTAATAACACTATGGTTACAGTAACCGATGAAATGGGAAATGCCATAGCGTGGAGCAGTGCTGGTGGTTTAGGCTTTAAAGGTAGCAAAAAATCAACCCCTTATGCAGCACAACAAGCAGTAGAAGATGCCCTAAACAAAGCCAAAGAACACGGCATTAAAGAAGTAGGCATAAAGGTGCAAGGACCAGGATCTGGTCGCGAAACAGCTGTAAAAAGCGTAGGTGGCGTAGAGGGCATTAAGGTTCTTTTCTTAAAAGATATCACGCCACTAGCGCACAATGGTTGCCGCCCACCTAAACGCAGAAGAGTTTAAGTTAGTGTGTGCTTTACGCAAATATAAAATTTAGCATTCACAAAACTTAATTTTTCATTTTTGAATTCTAATTTATATAGAATTCCCTAAATATATAGAAATTCTAAGGATAAAAAATGGCAAGATATACTGGAGCAGTAGAAAAACTTGAAAGGCGTCTTGGCGTATCTTTGGCACTAAAAGGTGAGCGTCGTTTAGCTGGCAAAAGCGCACTAGATAAAAGACCTTACGCACCCGGCCAACACGGACAAAGACGCGCTAAAATTAGCGATTATGGCTTACACCTAAGAGAAAAACAAAAAGCCAAATTTATGTATGGTTTGAGCGAAAAACAATTTCGCCGTTTATTTAGCGAGGCTGCTAGAAAAGATGGAAATACCGGAGAGCTTTTAGTTACACTTTTAGAGCAACGCTTAGATAATGTAGTTTATAGAATGGGCTTTGCTACAACGCGCCGCTTTGCTAGACAACTAGTAACTCACGGACATGTGCTAGTAAATGGCAAGCGTGTAGATATACCATCATATCGCGTAGCCGAAGGACAAAAAATAGAAATTGCTGAAAAAACTAAGCAAAATCCACAAGTTGTCCGCGCCGTAGAACTAACTAACCAAACTGGCATAGTTGCTTGGGTAGATGTAGATAAAGACAAAAAATTTGGAATTTTCACAAGAATTCCACAAAGAGCAGAGCTTACAATCCCAGTAGAAGAGCGCTATATAGTAGAGCTTTACTCAAAATAGTGGGAGGCTCATATGAAAAAGGTAACCACAGAAGCATTTACCCCTACTGAAATTTCAGTAGAACAACTAGGCGGAGATAGCGCGAGAATTTCAGCGTGGCCTTTTGAAAATGGCTACGCAGTAACACTAGCTCACCCTTTACGCCGTTTGCTATATACTAGCACGGTAGGTTTTGCCCCAGTGGGCGTAAAAATCGAAGGCGTAAGCCACGAGTTTGATTCTATGCGCGGTATGCTTGAAGATGTTACTATTTTTATAGTAAATCTAAAAAATTTACGCTTTAAGCTTAAAAACGGCTCTAAACGAGAAGTAATTCATTATGAGTTTGAAGGCCCAAAAGAAATTAGCGGTAAAGATCTAAGCAATAATTTAGTTGAAATTGTAAATGCCGATGCGTATTTAGCTACCATCAATGAAGATGCCAAACTTTGCTTTGATTTAATAATAGAAAAAGGCATAGGCTATGTGCCTAGCGAAAATATTAGAGAATATTTAGAAAGCGGATATATCGCACTTGATGCGTTCTTTACGCCTGTTAAAAAAGCCGTGTATGAAATACAAAATGTGCTTGTTGAAGATAACCCAGATTACGAAAAAATCGTAATGACAGTTACAACCGATGGGCAAATCACACCGCTTGAAGCCTTTAAAAATGGTGTAGAGGCTATGTATAAACAAATGAGCATATTTAACAATGTCTTAAATGTAGATGCAAATAGCGCTATTAGCACAAGCACAAGCAAAAAAGAACACAGCAAATTATACGAAGATATAGATGGCTTAAATCTTAGCGTTCGTAGCCTAAACTGCCTTAAAAAAACAGGCTTATCTTTAATAGGCGAGCTAGCTTTAATGACTGAAAGCGAATTAAAAGAGCTTAAAAATTTAGGCAAAAAATCCCTTGATGAAATAAAAGAAGTGATGGCAGAAATCGGCTATCCTTTTGATAGCGGAGCATTAGAGGGACAAAAAGAGGCAATCCGCAAAAAACTTGCCGAGTTTAAAAAACAAAAGGAAAGTAAAAAATGAGACATAATCACGGATATAGAAAATTAGGGCGCACAAGCTCTCATCGCGCCGCTTTACTTAAAAATCTTAGCATAGCCATTATCAAAGCTGGTAAAATCGAAACCACCTTACCAAAGGCAAAAGAACTAAGAAGCTATGTAGAAAAACTAATCACAAGAGCTAGAAAAGGTGACAGTCAGGCGCACAGAGCTATTTTTGCTAGCTTACAAGATAAAGAAAGTGTTAAAAAGCTAATAGGAGAAATTGCTCCAAAATTTGTAGGCGTAAATGGCGGATATGTTCGTATCATCAAAACCCGCACTCGCAAAGGCGATGCTGCTCAAATGGCCTATATAGAGCTTACTAAGTAATTTTTGTGCTTGCATTAGCAAGCACGCTTCTTTATAAATTTTAAATAAAATTTACTTTTAAAATTTGTGCCAAATTTTAAAGCCTTGTTTAAATTAATATCAAAACCAATCGCCTAAAATTTTCTTTTTAAAATGTGCGCCCAAATAAATTTTAAACAGGCATTTTTAAAATAAAAGATAAAATTTTATCTTAACTGGCTTTATTTATAAATAATTTATGCTAGCTTTGCTTTAAATTTGCTACAATGCGCGCTTAAATTATGATTTAGGCGATAAAATGATACCTTTTAGCGATGAAGAACTTTTAAATCCAGTAAAAGAAAGTTTAAAAAGTGTTTTGCCTATGCTTGAACGCGATGGTGGCGGTTTAGAGCTAATAGGCATAAAAGAAGGCATTGTGTATTTGCGCTTAATAGGTCATTGCGTGGCTTGCCCAGCTAGCGATATGACGCTAAAAAACGGCATCGAGCGCCAATTACGCATAGATATTCACCCAGAAATTATAGTAAAAAATGTAAGCAAGGATTTTAAACTATGAGCGAAAAAATAGCCACAAAAACAAAGCACGAAATCCCGCAAAATAGCCGCGCCAAAACCGCATTAACTAAAAAAAACATCACCAAACCATCACCCATTGCAGCCAAAAACCTTAGCGCAATTCAAAAAAACGCCAAACAAGCACAAAGCGCGCGGGCAAACCGCGCCCGTCAAAAACCCCTAAATTTTAAAATTTTACGCCAAAAGGGCATAAGTTTATTTCGCAAAAAACTCTACGATCAAGCAAAAATCGCATTTTGTCTGGCTTACGAGCAAAACCCAAACAATGAACTTTTATCTTTTATAGAATTATGCACCTTAGCCAAGCACGATCAAAACGGCGTTAGCGGACTTTTTGAGCTATATTGTGCCAACATTTCAAAAAACCAAGAAAAAAATCTAACCCTTATAATTGATATACTTCAAAAAACAACCTACGCCCAAAGCGCGCAATCATCGCAAGATTCTAGCATTAGCTATGAAGATTTTTGTGATATTGTGCGAGCAAACGGCGATTTTGGCTCAACCTTTCAAAGAGTTATCCACTCTACGCGCATAGTAATTTCAAATAAAAAATCGCTAGTAGATTTTATCTCGCGCTTAATTGATAGCGGTTTTACCGATCTTGCCATTCATTATATGGAAACCACGCACACCTACCTTACAAATGAACTAGACGCATTAGCACAAAAATTAAAGAGCAAAGATGACTTTTAATGCCGGATTTTATTATATCGGCTCACTTTTTGGGCTTTTGCGTTTTGAGCTAGCAAGCCTTATAAAAACTGGTTTTGGCGAGATTAAAATTAGCGATCTTTACAGGCTTTACCCAGATAGCGATTTTAGCGATTTGGGCGAGTTTTGCGCTGATTTTAGCCAAGAAATTTCAATACAATATGCTAATTTTTTTATCGGCCCAAAAGATAGCACACTAAGTGATAACACAGGCTTTAAATACAGCATCGAGGGCGAACACATCGGCATTATCAATCTAAGCGCGCTCACTCAAAACGCCCTTGATACCAAGCTTTTAACCTATCGCCATAACCGCGTATGCTCAAAATTTTCAGAGTTTAATTACGGCCGTAGCGCCCAATTTAATGAAAATTTCAAAGTGCTAGAAAAGCACGATAAAATCATAATCGCCGATATTGTGATTTTTAAAAATCACAATTTAGGCTAAATTTTAAAATTTTAAGCAATAGCGCAAATTTTAAAGCAAAGGACAAAAATGCAAGAAGCCGTTTTTTTGATAACAAATCAAGTTCTTTTTGCGCTTGGGGCTACTTTATTAGCCTTTATTTGCGCCTTGCCCGGCTTTTTGATAGATTTATTTTATGATATTAGCAAGTATAAGAATTATTTATTTTTTGGCTTTGCTTTAATTGTGGCTTTCATAAACACCATTAAAAACGGCATAGATTCTGGCTTTTTGATAAATATCTTGCTTAATTTAGCCGTGGTTTATTTTGGTCTTTTGATTTTAATTGCCTTTAAAAATATGGCTTCGCGTTTTGGAGCGTGTAAAATGTGCGATAAAATCAAAGCAAAACTAAGGAAAAAAATATGAAAATTTTAAATATAATAGACTCTTTTGGCTTTTTTTTTAGATTATTTTATGCGATGAATTCGCTAAAAAGTAGCGATGGCAAGCCAAGCGGTATGGTAAATGGATTTGCAAATTTTATTAGCAAGCTAAAAAGCGATTTTGCTAGCGATTATATAGTATTTGCCCTAGATAGTGGTGGTGATACTTTTAGAAGTAAAATTTACCCAAACTACAAAAAAAACCGCCAAAGCCCGCCAAATGAATTAAAAGAACAACTAAGCGTTTGTATTCAAATGATACAAGATATGGGTTTTGCGAGCCTAGGCATAAAGGGCTATGAAGCCGATGATATCATCGCTAGCTTTGTGCGAGCATACAAAAGCGAGCTTAAAATCAACATTTTAAGCCACGATAAAGATTTATACCAGCTAATAGATGAAAATGTAAGCATCATCTCCCCAGCTACCAAAACGCGCTACAATCGCGATGGCTGCTATGAAAAATACGGCATTTACCCAGAGCAAGTTAGAGATTTTTTAGCAATCACAGGCGATACATCAGATAATATCCCAGGCGTGCGTGGCATAGGCGATAAAGGCGCAAAAACCTTGCTCCAAACTTACACAAATCTAGAAAATATCTACGCAAATATCGATCAAATCGCAAACGAGCGGAGCAAAAAATGCCTAATTCAAAGCAAAGAAAACGCCTTTTTATCGCGCCAATTAGTAGAACTTTATGATAAATTAGAAATTTTAAGCTTACAAGATTGCCTCTACCCAGCAAGCAACCCATTAGAGCGCGTTATACCAACGCTTCAAAGCTATTCGCTTAATAAAATACTATCAAGCTTAAATTTAAGCGCGCAAGCCAAAAATTTTAACGCCAATAATCAAAATTTTAACGCCCAAAACCCAAATTTTAACGCCCAAAAAAGCCAAGAAAATCAAACAAACACAAATCAAAATTTCACAGCCCCTGCTTTTACTCTAATCAGCGATGAAAACGCCCTAAACTCCGCCCTTGATAGCATAAATGAAAACTCAAAAATAGCCCTTAATCTAATATCAAGCACCCAAAATTCCTACACCAAAATCACAGGTTTTAGCTTTGCTTTTAATTTAAATGAAGTTTTTTATGTAAGCATGGGGCATAATTATTTAGTTCAAAGCACGCAAATTAGCCAAAGCGTTGCCAAGCGAGCCTTAGAGCGCATTTTAAAAGCCAAAGTAATAAGCCATAATATTAAAGATGATTTTGAAATTTTAAAAAATTCCTTTAATTTTGATTTAGCTCAAAATTACGCCGATACAATGATTTTAGCGTGGCTTAGCGACCCGCAAAGCAAATTA
This sequence comes from Candidatus Campylobacter infans, assembly GCA_009827235.1. Classification (GTDB taxonomy): domain Bacteria; phylum Campylobacterota; class Campylobacteria; order Campylobacterales; family Campylobacteraceae; genus Campylobacter; species Campylobacter infans. The sequence continues at coordinate 19,505 of SPMW01000029.1, forward strand.
GAGCTAGAAAATTTAGCAAGCAAAATTTTAAATTACCAAATGCTTAAACACGACCCAAAACAAGGCAATTTTTCTAGTATGGATCCAAAAATTTGTAAAGATTTTGCTTGCCAACGCGCTTATATCACCCTTAGACTTTATGAGCATTTTATGCTTAGCTTGCCACAAGATCTTTTAAAGCTAGCAAACGAGCTAGAATTCCCATTTATCCGCACCTTATTTAATATGCAACAATGCGGAATCACACTAAACATTCAAGCCACAAAAAATCTCTCAAACAGCCTCCAAGAGCGCATTAGAGGCCTTAGAGATGAAATTTACGCCCTAGCAAACGAAAGCTTTAATATCAATTCACCCAAACAATTAGCCAGCGTGCTTTTTTCTAAACTAGGCTTAGAAGCAAGCAAAAAAACAAAAACAGGTTACAGCACCGATGAAAGCGTGCTTTTAGCCATTAAAAATGCGCATCCAATCGTGCCAAAAATTTTAGAATACCGCGAACTTTTTAAGCTAGAAAGCACTTATTGCCAGCCACTTATCACCCTAGCTAGCAAAGACGCTAAAAGCAAGATTTACACGCATTTTAGCCAAACAGGCACAGCCACAGGTCGCCTAAGTAGCGCAAATCCAAATCTCCAAAATATCCCAGCCCGTGGCGATCTAGCAAATGATATGCGCTCGTGTTTTATCGCGCGCGATGGCTACATTTTGGCATCGCTTGATTATTCGCAAATCGAACTTAGACTTTTGGCGCATTTTAGCGGTGATAAGGCCTTGCTTAGGGCATTTAAAAATGGCGAGGATATTCACATGCGCACGGCTATTTCGATATTTAAAGATGATTTAAAAGAGCACCGCGCCATAGCTAAGAGCATAAATTTTGGCTTAATTTATGGTATGGGCGCAAGACGCCTAGCAAGCCAGCTAAACATCAGCACCCAAGAGGCCAAAGATTATATAGCGCGCTATTTCAACGCTTTTGGCACGGTAAAAAGCTACCTTTCTAGCATAAAAGACAGCGCGCATAAAAATGGCTTTGTAAGCACGATTTTAGGGCGCAAACGCATTTTTGATTTTGCCTTTGCTAATGAAAGAGAAATAGCAATGTATGAGCGCGAAGCCGTAAATACGGTATTTCAAGGCTCAGCAGCTGATATTATAAAACTAGCGATGAATAAAATCACGCCTTTATTAAATGATGATTTTAGGCTAATCTTACAAATCCACGATGAATTGATTTTTGAATTAAAACAAGAGCTAGCAAGCACGCATTTAGCGCACGCACAAGAGATTATGCAAAATGCTTGCGCGCTTAGCGTGCCTTTGCTTACCACATTAAGCACGGGCAAAACCTGGGGGCAATTAAAATAAGTTTTTAAATTTTGCTTTAAAATTTTAAACTTTGCCTTTTGGCTCGCACAAATTCTTAGCTGATTAAAATTTGCTTTAAAATTTTATGCCAAATTATTAGCTGATTAAAATTTTAAAATTTGCCTTTAATTCGCGCTAATTAGCCCAAATCTGCCCTTAAATTTTAAAATTTCAAAAACTTTATAAAAAAATTTAATAAATTTTATAAAAATTTTCATCAAAA
>SPMW01000030.1 GCA_009827235.1 Candidatus Campylobacter infans
GGTTTGTTTTTAAATAATGCTTGGCGGGTGGGTTTGATAATGGCGTGGCGAATTTGGATTTTTGCGCGTGGGTTAAAAGTTAAATTTTAAATTAGTTTTGGATTGTGGCTAGGAATTTGGCGCGGGTAAAATTAAATTTTAAAATTTAGGCTGTTTGGCGAATAAAAATTTGCGTGGCGCGGATTAAAATTTGGTGGATTTATGAATGAAATTTTAAAATTTGCTTTTTGGGCGAGAATTTAGCGGGCGTGATTTTGCGTTTAGCTAAATAAACGCGCTTTAAGGCTTTTTGCAAGATTAAATTTAAAATATTGCCTGTAATCAAGCCATGAAAACATTTGATAACTAATCCACAAAAACATTCAAATAATCAAGCCAAAAAAAATATTAAATAATCAAGCCATGAAAACATTTGATAACTAATCCGCAAAAACATTGAAAAATCAAACCGCAAAAACATTCAAAAATCAAGCCACGAAAATATTAAACAAGCAAGATATTTGGCGATTAAACCTGCGCTTAAAATTAAAATTTGGCGTTATTTAAGAAATTTTCTACAAGCTCTAACTGGGTTTTTACGCTTTGATTTGCTGTGCCGCCAGCACTTTTGCGCGCTTCTTTGCTAGAAAGCAGGCTAAGGGCTTTTAGGGCGTTTTCATCAAAGCGCGCATCTATGCTTTTTAGTTCGTTTAAATCTAGCTCGCTTAAATCCTTGTCTAGCTTTTCAGCCAAAGCCACGCAACGCCCGGTGATATTATGCGCGCTTCTAAATGCTTCGTTAAAATTACTAACTAAATAATCTGCTAGATCAGTAGCGCTTAAATGCCCGCTTTTACACGCTTTTAGCATATTTGCTTTATTTATTTGCGTGCTTTTTAGCATTTGATTTAGTATGATTAGCGAATCGCAAGCGGTTTTAATGCTGTCAAAAACGCCCTCTTTATCTTCTTGCATATCTTTATTATAAGCTAGTGGCAATGCTTTCATCGTGGTTAAAAGAGCCATTAAATTGCCATAAACGCGCCCTGTTTTACCGCGGATTAGCTCGCATACATCTGGGTTTTTCTTTTGTGGCATTATAGATGAGCCTGTGCTAAAAGCATCGCTAATGCTAATATAGCTAAACTCTTGGCTGCTCCAAAGTATCATTTCTTCACAAAGCCTTGAAGTATGCGTGAAAATTAGCGAGATATTAAAGAGCAATTCTAGGGCAAAATCTCTATCACTTACGCTATCCATAGCATTTTGCGTGATACCATCAAAACCTAGCTTAGCACTTATTATTTCACGCTTTGTAGGATATGGCGTGCCAGCAAGCGCGCAAGAGCCAAGCGGGCTAAGGTTATTTCTAGCAAAACTGCTCTCTAACCTGCTAAAATCGCGCATAAACATAAAAGCATAAGCCAAAAGATGAAAAGCAAAACTAATGGGCTGAGCGTGCTGTAAATGCGTAAATCCGGGCATTAGAGTATCTAAATGCTCGCTTGCTATATTTTTTAGCGTGCTGATTAAATCCTTTAAAAGCGTGGCAATTTTTTTATTTTGTTTTTGGCAATACAATCTAAAATCAAGTGCTACTTGATCGTTTCTTGACCTTGCTGTGTGGAGCTTGCCACCAAGCGCGCCAATGATTTGGCTAAGGCGTTTTTCTATTGCCATGTGTATGTCTTCATCGGCGATATTAAAGCTAAACTCTCCGCACTCTATTTCATTTAAAATTTGCTCTAAACCAGCGATGATTTTAGCACTTTCATCTTGGCTTAAAATCCCGCATTCACCAAGCATACTAGCGTGCGCCATAGAGCCTGCGATATCTTCTTTATAAAGATTTTTATCAAAATTTATAGAAGCATTAAAGCTTTCAAGCAATTCATTTGAGGCCTGGCTAAATCTCCCGTCCCACATTTTTTTCATAATTTTTACCTTTTTATAATTTGTTTAAAGATTAAAAATAACGCCACGCTTAAAATAAGCCAAAGCCCTACAAATACGGCGTAATTTGTATTTTGCTTTTTTTCGTTTATGACTAATTTTATTTTTGCGCCCATGTTTGTGCTAAGATTGATTATATCGCCGTTTTTTGCGCTAGCGTTGATGCGTAATGTATTTGGCGCGCTTTGGGCTATGCTTAGCTCGATGTTATTTTGCTTTATATAAGTGTATTCATTTAAGGCGTCATGGCAGTTTTTGGGCTTGAAATAAATTTCGTAATTTTTATTAGGTTCGATGTGGATTATATCACCATCGCTAACGCTAAAATATTCATATTTTGGGGTTTTGGTGATAAAATCCCAAGTTAAAATTTTATTAGTGTTTTGTGTTTGGTATGCTACTTGGGCGGTGTATTTTGCGCCAAACTCAAAAGGCAGCAAGCTAAAAAGCGCAAATTGTCTTTGATTTAGTTTTTTATTTGGGTCGCTTTTGGCATCAAAGAGCAGGGTGTTTTCTAACTTTTTGCCATCTTTTAAAATTTCAAAATTTACTAATTTAACATCGCCAAGATTTTCGTTAAACTCAATGCTTACTGGCGGGCTTGTGATATCGCATTGTGGCAAGGGATCAGGGTCTTCATCGCCAAAAACTGCCAAGCTTGCAAATTTTGGATTTGGGAATATTATATAATCTGGTTTTTTTGGTTTTGTGGCATTGTCAAAAGCATCTTTTGTAACTTTTTTATTTTCTTGCTTACAAAGATTAAGCAAATATAAAGTGTTTGAAAAATCGCTAGCATTTTGGCAAAGCGCGCTAATTTGTTTATTTGACATTTCATACGCATAAATGCCGTTATTTGTAAAATACCCAAGCTCATCAAGATTAAAATTTAAAAAATTAAATCTATGGTAAATCGCACTTAAAAGAGCGTCTATTGAATCTTTTAGGCTTAGTTGCTTGCTTGAAAGATTTTCTGTTACATAAGAGTTATTATGCCCTGCGTTCATTGCACGAATTGATGGGCTTTGGCCTGTAAAAAGCTCGTTGGTCGGTAGTTCATCGTGTGCGATTATGTTGTGTTTATTTAAATATAAGGCGTGGTTTTTTGCTGCTTGTTCTAGGGTTTTTGAAAAGCTAAAATTTGCTAGCTTGCTAGTTGATCTTGCTTCATTTAAATAAGCTATATCGTCATCATCATAGCTATCAAAAATCATAGGTTCATTTGAGCTTACGCTAGCTTTTGGTAGCAAAAAAAAGCTTTGATATGCCCAAAAAATCGCCACTATAACAGCAGCTAGCACACTAGCACTTAGGGCCGGCTTTAGCAAATTCTCTACCTTCGCTTACATCTTCATAGCGTTTAAAATTTTCTATAAACATCATCGCTAGTTTGCATCTAGCATCTTTGTATGCTTGTTTATCGCTCCAGGTATTTATAGGGTTTAAAAGTGTTGTTTCTACGCCATCTAAGGCTTTTGGTATAGCCAAACCAAAAATTTCAAAATTTTCAAATTCGCATTTTTGGATACTACCATCTAAAATAGCGTTTATGCACGCTCTTGTGGCTTTTATGCTCATTCGCTTGCCAACTCCATAAGCTCCGCCGCTCCAACCTGTATTTACTAAATACACATTTACTTCGTGTTTAAGGATTTTTTCGCCTAAGAGCCTAGCGTAAATCGTAGGGTGAAGTGGCATAAATGGCTCACCAAAACAAGCTGAAAAAGTAGCCACAGGCTTTGTTATACCGCGCTCAGTGCCAGCTACTTTGGCTGTGTAGCCACTTAGAAAATAATACATCGCTTGCTCTTTATTTAGCTTTGAAACTGGCGGCAGCACGCCAAAAGCATCGGCTGTTAGAAAAACTATATTTTTTGGATGGCCAGCTTTTAGGGATTTTTCGTGGTTTGGTATGTGATTTATAGGATAGCTTACGCGGGTGTTTTCTGTCTTGCTAGCATCGGTGTAATCAACGCTACCATCAGCTTTTATCACTACATTTTCAAGCAAGGCATTTGGTTTAATGGCAGCATAAATTTCAGGCTCGCTCTCAGGGTCTAGGTTTATGCATTTTGCATAGCAACCACCCTCAAAATTAAACACTCCATCATCATCCCAGCCATGTTCATCATCGCCTATTAAGGCGCGATTTGGGTCTGTTGAAAGCGTGGTTTTGCCAGTGCCACTAAGCCCAAAAAATAAAGCTGTATCGCCATCTTTGCCTACATTTGCCGAGCAATGCATAGATAATTTATTTTCAAGTGGTAGCCAGTAATTCATCATAGAAAAAATACCTTTTTTCATCTCACCGCCATACCAAGTCCCACCTATTACGCCGATATTTTCTTCTACATTAAATATAACAAAAACCTCAGAATTTAGTCCATCTTGCTCCCATTCATCATTGGCGCATTTACAAGCATTATAGATAGTAAAATTTGGTTTAAAATTTGCTAGTTCGCTTTCACTTGGGCTTATAAACATATTTTTTACAAAATGCGCTTGCCACGCTACTTCTGTAACAAAACGCACAGCCCGCCGCGAGCTTTGTGAGCTACCACAATAGGCATCTTGGATGTAGATATTTTTATTGCTTAGCTGATTTTTTGCTTTTTTTAAGAGTTTGTCGAATAATTCTTTTGAGATAGGGCGATTGATTTTGCCCCAAGCGATGTAGTTTTGCGATGGGTCTTGCTTTACGAAATATTTATCTTTTGGGCTTCTGCCCGTGAAAATCCCTGTATCAACGACAAAGGTGCCGTTTGCTGTGATTTGACCTTCTTTATTAGCCACTTCGTGTTTAAAAATTTCTTCATAGCTAAGGTTATGAAACACCTGTTTAATGCCGTCTAAGCCTAAGTCCGCGATATTTGCCATATGATAGCCTTTTTGGAGAAAAATTTTGCGTGGAAGTTTAGTAAAATTTTGATGATTTTTAGCTTAAAGATAATTTAAAATTTTTTGAAAAAATATCAATTTAATTTTACATTTAAAATAAAAAAATAATTTTCAATTTTTTATTTTTTGGCGAAAAAAATTTCAAAAATTTTTTTCATTTTTATAAATTTTTTGCTACAATCACATTCAATTTTATTTGATTTTAGGATAAATAATGAGTGATGATATTTTGCTTGATAAGCGTAAAACTTTTTGGCGCTTGGTGCTTATATTTATTGGTATTACATACATAGGCTTATCTTTTTATTTATTTTTAAGGTATAATATTACTGCTCCATTTAGCATTGATGATGAAAAAATTACAAATTCTATTTTAATTGCTTTTTGTGCTTTTGCTGTTTGTTTGGCTTTCATTTTTATTTTTGTTTATAGCTTGTATTTGAAAATTAGACTACAAATTATAAAAGAACGCCAAGAAGCAAAAGAAGAAAAAATAAAAATAGCAAATGATGCCCTCGAAGAGCAATCATATAGAGATGAAATCAGCTCTTTGCCGAGATTTTTTGTCATAGGTCAGCAATACGAGCAAATGCAGCACGCAAATGCCATTGTAGTAGAAATAGACGAGTTTGATAAAATTTCTACATATTATAGTTATAAAATGCTCTTAAAGGTAATAACCCAAGTAGTAAGAAAATTAAAAGAATTTGGTAAAAAAAGCGATTTTTTGCTTTATAGGATCAATGATGCGCGCTTTGGGCTTATTAAAAAAGATCCTAATATGCAAGAAGATGAACTGCATTCTTATGTAAAAATGATAAATAAAGATTTAAAAGGTTTTGAAATTTCAACGCCAGAAGAAATTATAGATATTAGTTGTACGATTGGTTATTGCGTTTTTGGCGATCAATCTGTTAAAAAGGCGATTTTAGCGTTACAACTAGCTAAAAGTCATTTTTTAGATTACGCAAGTTATAGCATAGAAACGGATTTTACTAAGTTTGTAAATAATGAGCGCCAAAACTACACAATGATAGATAAGGCGATCGTAACAAATACGATTGTGCCGTATTTTCAGCCCATTTACGACAGAGAGGGCAATATCACAAAATACGAAACGCTAATACGCATTATAGATGAAAAAGACGAATTGATTTTGCCTGAGTTTTTTTTAAATTATTCAAAGCGCATAAAGCGATATAAAGAAATATCTAAAAGGCTAATATCCAAGGCTATTGATATAGCACAAGAGCAAAGCCAAAATGCCGTAATATCAATAAATATGGCATTTTCGGATATGACAGATAACGATATAAGCACCTTTGTGCTTAAAAAAATCGATAAAAGCGGCATTGGCCCGCGTTTGGTGGTTGAAATTTTAGAAACCGAAGAAATACACCAAGATGAAATGCTCGTTAAAGAATATATTGAAGCATTAAAAAAGCGTAAAGTTCGCATCGCAGTAGATGATTTTGGCAGTGGATATAGCAATTTTGGTTTATTTTTAAAAATCGTGCCAGATTTTCTTAAAATCGATGGCTCGTTAATAAAAGATATACATTCTGATGAATTAAGCAAAAATGCCGTTTTGGCCATAGTGGCATTTGCTAAAAAATTAGGCATTACGACAACGGCTGAGTTTGTTTGCTCGCGCCCTGTGTATGAATGCTGCTTAGAGCTTGGTATAGACGAGTTTCAAGGCTTTTATTTGGGCAAGCCTTCAGCTAGTCTTAAAGATTAAAATTTTATTTTTAAGAGCAAATTTTAATATAAACTTACAAAAACTTAAAATTTTAAGGCATTTTTGCTAAAATGCGCGGATTTTTATAAAGGCAAAATGTGAAAAAGGTTCATTTTATCGGCATTGGCGGTATTGGCATTTCTGCTATTGCAAGGTTTTTAAAAGAAAAAAAATACATTATTTCAGGCTCAGATATAAAACAAAGCGCGCTTACAAAAGAACTAGCAAATAGCGGTATGAAAATCACAATCCCGCACGATGCAAGCGCAATTAGCGCAAATAAACCTGATTTTGTGGTGTATTCAGCCGCTATAAAAGAAAACAATCCTGAGCTAATCCAAGCCAAAAAAGATGGCATAAAATGCCTTTCGCGAAAAGAAGCTTTGCCTTTTATTTTAGAGGGAAAGCGCGTTTTTGCCGTGGCTGGTGCGCATGGCAAAAGCACGACAAGCGCGATGCTTGCTAGCTTGCTTGATGGTAGCGTGATAATTGGCGCAATCTCTAAACAATTTGGCTCAAATATGAAATATTGCGAGAGCCAAAATGTGATTTTTGAAGCCGATGAGAGCGATTCTAGCTTTTTAAATTCTAATCCTTATTTGGCCGTGGTAACAAACGCCGAGCCTGAGCATATGGAGCATTATGATTATGATTTGGATAAATTCCACGCAGCTTACCGTGGGTTTTTAGAGCGTGCAAAATTGCGCGTGATAAATGATGGCGATGAGTTTTTAAGCTCGCTTAAAATCGATAGTATAAGGGTTAAAAAGCGCGATATTAGTGATATTAAGATGGTTTTAAGGGATTATGAACCTTATACTAGTTTTAATCTTAAAAATTTAGGGCGTTTTGAAGCTTATGGTATGGGCTGGCATATTGCCTTAGATGCCTCTCTTGCGGTCTTAGCGGCAAATTGTGAAATAGGCTTAGAGCTTGTGCGCGAAAGGCTAAAAGAATATAAAGGCATTAGGCGTAGGTTTGATATTTTAGTAGCTAGGCAAGATTACGCTTTGATCGATGATTACGGCCATCATCCAACAGAAATTGCCACCACGCTAAAATCAGCCGCCCAATATGCCAAACTTCTTGGTGTAAGCAAAATCACAGCGATTTTTCAGCCACATCGTTATACGAGATTAAAGGCGAATTTAGCGGGATTTAAAGAGTGTTTTAGGGGCGTTGATGAGCTGATAATTTTGCCTGTTTATAGCGCTGGTGAAGAGCCAAATGGGCTGGATTTAGTGGCTGAATTTAGTGCGATTGATGGCGCAAGTAGCGTGATTTTTGCCAATAAAATAGAAAGAAATGGCGATTTTATAGAATTTAGTGATAATTTTGGCGTGCGCCACGCTTTAAAAGATGGGCTTGTTATAGGTTTTGGTGCGGGCGATATTTCAGCGCAAATGCGCGGAATTTAGGGCAAATATGCGAATTATTTTATTTTTAGTTTTAGTAATTTTAATCTTGGCGCTTATATCAATTAGTAGTGAAATTTTAAATAAAAAAGCAAAATTTGTGATTTTGCTTTTAGTGGCTTTGATTTGTGCTAGCGTGTTTTATTACACACAAGGCGTTAAGAATACGCAAAATGCGAGCTTAGAGCTACTTAGGGCTTACGAGCAGGGCAGAAGTTTAAGATGTGGAGAATATGAGGTAAATGCTAGCAATTTTGGCTTTGAATACGGCACGCAAAGCTTTGTGGCCAAGCGCGGCGCCAAAAACTACGAAGGCGTGATTTTGGATATCAAAAAATGCGAGATAAAAGAGTGGATATCGAACAAGAGCAAAAAAAGTTTGAAAAACTAGATTTAAATAAATTAAAATTTGAATTGGCAACGAAAGAGTATGAAATCAAAAAATTTAAAATAGAAAATAAAAATTTAGACAAAGAATTGTTTGAGCTAAAAGAAGCGGAACTACAAATGCAAAAAAGCGAAATAGAGTATAGAATTTCGCTAGAAATGAAAAAAGCGTAAAAATAAATTTTTAAAGGATAAATTATGGCAGGATTTTTGTTCCCTATGATGATAGCTTCGTGGTTTTGGTATAGATATGGTGGATTTTTAGAGTATTTAGACAGCTTTGAAACAAAAGATGGTGAATTTCGTAAAGGCGTAAGACTAATTTTTGCTCTGCCGATTTTTGTAGTTTTGGCGGTATTTTTAGCTTTTAGTATTGATATTTTGTGTGGAATTTACAATGCTGCTTTTGGTTACACTTTTGAAACTTTTTATTTTCACGGCAGATTTTAAATATTTTCGCTAATTTTTTTGAGTTCTTTGAGTTTTTCTATAAAAGAGTTCAAAACTCGCTCGTTTCCATAATTTATATAAAGTTCTAAAAATTCACGGATTTTATCGTTATCTACAACTAAATTTATTAATTCATCATTGTGCGTAGAATTTGAGAAAATCATATTATTATTATTGCCATTGATTTGATTATTGCTATTTAGCACAATATTTGAAATCTGCTTTTTTTCGTTATTTGTAAAAAGTGTGTCAATGTTTTCATTTATGAAACTTGCGATTAGTGAAATCTTATCAAATGCAGGTTTTGTTCTAAATCTTATATCTTTACGAAACCAAGAATGAACAACGCCGACAGAAGTTTCAATTCCATTATTAGTTAAGTATTCTGCTAATTGTTGATGTGTGTATTTTTTTTCTTTAAGTTTTTTATTAACAAATTTGTAATTAAAGTCCGAAATCAAAAAATTATATCCTTTTATTTTTTTTCAATATATTTGAAAAATTTTACCATAAAGCTCCCTTTTTTATGGTGCTTAATAAAAGCTATTTATTATCTTAAATACTGAAAAAAAAAATCAGTATTTAAGTAAAAATTAAATATAAATTCTATAAAATTTCACTATGAAATATAGCGAATTAAAAAACATTTTAAGAATTTATTATAGCGAAAGTATGATTGGGAAAATACTTGCACCAAATATCTTGCAAAAGCCAAGCATAAAAAATGCTGTAATTTTAGAAAAAAAGCACCATATTCCTATGGGAGCTTGGAAAAATATTCGCGTATGGCTAAAAAATAGTGAAAGATTAAAATAATGGAAAGAAATTTTAATTATTGGTTTTTGGCAAAAGACGCTGAGTATTATAAAAATTTTTATGCGACAAATTGTTTGGTGATGGAACTTTTAAAGTTAGATGAAAAAGGAACTCATAAAATAGCTTTGTTGCCTGATGAAAAATTGATTAAAGATTTGCTTTTTTATAATGAAACAAGTGTAGTTATTTCAAACGAACTTCCGCCACTTAAATATAGAAATCTTTTTATTATTAAAAATTTACCAAATAAGCACGGGCTTTTACCTTCACAAGCCAAAATAGCAGGTATCAGCGAGGCTCAAATGTTAGAGATCGAATTAGGTTTAAGCGTAATTGATAGTCCTTTTACACTTAATGATGTTGGTGGAGCTAAACCGCTAAAAGATTTTACTAAACAGCTTGTGAATGCCGAAAAACACGGCTATCAAGCAAAAGGCATATTTTTAGTTGGCATTCCAGGGACAGGCAAAACCTTTTTCCCAAAATGTTTTGCAGGTGAGCTAAAAAGAAAACTAATTATGCTAAATCTATCACAAATTTTAGAAAGTGATGAGCCGATTGGTAAATTAAATGAAATTTTTGAGTATTTGGATAATCGTTGCAAGCAGTTTCCTAATGAAAAATTTGTAGTTTTGATTGATGAAATTGAAAAAATGATAGGAAGTAGTGTTGAACCAAAACAAAAACAAATGCTAGGACGATTATTGACTGTGTTAAATGATATCCATACGCCTGCTTGTGAATATAAGTTTAATGCTATTTTCTTTGCTACCGCAAACGATTTAGCTAGTATTTTATCAAATAACCCTGAATTTTTACGGCGTGGGCGTTGGGACGAGCTGTTTTTTATTTCATTGCCGACATCAGAATACGCAAAAGAGATGTTTGAACTATACATTTCAAAATTTAAAATTGCTTTTATGTTAGAAATTATGCTACTTGATGAGCTTTTTGCGGAGATTGAAGATAAATACCAAAAAGAAAATCCGCTTGCTAATAAATTCCCTTATACACCCGCTGAGATTGAAAACTTTTGCAAAAGAATTGATTTTTTGAAAAAAGCAAAGGGTGATGAGTTTAGTCGTGATGACATAATTAATTGTATTGAGATGATTATTCCACTTGCAAAATCTGCAAAAGATGGAATAAATAAAATTGCAGGGCAAAAAGAGCTATTTATTGAAATTTAAAGGATAAGAGATGACTTTTAAGAATTATTTTGAGCTTTATGCGAAATTTAAACCAAATTGTAAAATGAAAAAATTTCCACCACTAATGACACGCCAAACGACTTTAATAAAGCATTTACAAAGCAATAAAAGTGAAATTTTGCGGAGTGTGAATTTTGTCTTTAAAAATAGTGACGAGAAGTATTTTTTAAGCGTGTTTTCTAGCGAAAATGCAAATATGATTTGCGTAAATACTGCTATGATAAACTTAATTCCAAAAGGCTTTGATAGCAAAAACGATTACGAAAAATTTGTAAATCTTTATGCAATTTTTGCGGTTTTATTAAATCGCTCGTTTCAAATAGATAGTTTTGATGATAGCATTTTGCACGAAAAAATTAGAGATTATCTTTGGGATTTAGCCATATATCAAAAAAATGATGATGATTTCATACTAAATTTACAAAATATTGTTTTAAATTATGATGATAGAATTTTAAGGCTAATTTATCGCTATGGTGATGATTTTTTAAAGACAATTTTCAATGCTTTTATTGATAAGAAACTTAGCGAAAATGAGTTAATAGCTGTTTTTGATGATGACAAAGAAGTAGGACAAGATGAGCTTCAAAATTTGTATGAGTTTTATAAAAAGCAAAAAATTTGTGAATGATTAGGTGGTTATATCTATGATACAACAAGATGGCTGCGTTTTAATTACGATTAAAGAGTTTTGCAAACTTAAAAATATAAGTGTTCGCTCATTTTATGATAATAAGCTACAAATGAAATTTCCACGCAAAAAAATTGGTAGATATTATTATATTTCTTTTAAAAAAACTGATATAATCTATATTGACAAAGATGATAAATTAAATATACATATATGATATAATAATTATATTTATATAATAATTATTTAAGCTTTTTTTGACTATAATTCACACTACATTTTAAATTGAAGGAAAAATAATGAAAAAAATTTTAGGTTCGTTAGTTGTGGCAGGACTACTTTGCTCGTCTTTGGGTGCTGAAACTTATTTTGATTTTGAAGATGATTGTGATAGCAAAAGATTAAGACCTTACATAGAGCTTTGGTATAAAAATCTTTTTATAAAGGAACATAAAGTAATAGAACTCAAAGACATACAAGAAGAAGAAATTCCTAGAATATTTGAATATGTAAAGGAAGAATTTAAAGACATTAAATACTGCACTTTTGTTAGAACACTAGATGATATGGAAAAGCCAAAGAAAGCAGGATTTTGGCTAGTCAAAACAGGCGAAAATCCAAAAGTTTTTAATAAAGATAATTTAAACATTGTTAAAAATAAAACTCTATTCATTCCATTTGAAGGCAATGGAGCATTAGATTTAAGAGTTGATTTAAATAACGGCTATACTAATCACCATAAAATTGATTAAAGTGCGATTTCGCACACAAAAGCAATTTTAAAAATTTAAATAATTAAAATTTGATTAGCATACTAGAATTTTAAAATAGGGTTTTAGTATGCGAAAAATTTTTATAATATTTTTTATTTTTTCTATAAATTTATATGGCGCAATGGTAGAGAACGGCAACTTAGCCAACAATGCAACAAATTTAAGCAATAAAGATAATATCTACTTCAAAAACCCAAATGACACACATATTAAAGGTGGTAGTTGTTCTTGGGAATGCAGAGAAACAACTCAAAATTATGCGGCTAGAATTATTGGTTTTGACATTTTTAATGGGAAAACATTTTGTAAAGTTTATGAGCGGACAAACTCTAGCCAATTACTTTCAATAGACGCGTCAAAAACAAATGAAGCTTGTGCAAATGAATTAAAAAACAAAATGAAAGACAAAGCCAACGAATACGAAAACAACATTAGCAACAAAGCCAACGATAAAAAGATTTCTTATAATTCAAAAATTGCTTTTAATTCAAATGATACTCAAATCACGCTAAGCAAATTTTTAAGCTCACTTGCTACACTTAATCCAAACATTATTGATAGGGAAGCTACAAATAATCAAGGGCAACTTGTTTTAAAAGATGGCATACAACAATTTTCGGTTGTAAATATAAATAAAGATAAAAATGTAAATTTAGGAATAGTTTCTTTTACGCCTATTGGTTGGTTAAGCGAAAAAATTGCAAATTTGGCGGTTGATATAGAAAGAAAAAAAGACGCAAAATCTTTAACAACAGTTCAAGCTGATATTACTAGCGCAAGTGATGGGTTTAACAAAAGCAATATGGGATATTTTTCTGATTTATTTTTGGCAAATGAAGAAATTTATCAGTATTTGCAATTTTTAATTTTTACTTTGGTTGGTGGATTTTTCGTAACAAAAATTGGGGCTGAAAAAATACAAACTTATTTAGAAAATCGTGGTGAGAGTGATAGCAAACAACCATATTTGCATAAATTCTACATACCACTTATTGCGCTAGGACTATTTTTTATGCCAATACCCGAAGCAAATAACAAAGCTCACTCAACGATAATTCAAAATGTAATTCGCCTTTTTGCTGATATTAGCACGGATGTAGCTGATAGAGCTAGTGCGACAATAAATAACACTTATATGAATAAAATTTATAAAAGCATTGGTTATGTTTCGCCACAAAGCGCAGGGAATTTAGTAGAAGCAAAAATTAAAAATGAATATGTCGTAGAAAAAATCGACCAAATATACAAAAAAACCTGCGCTCAAAGATTTGACAAATCTTATGGGACAACGAGTTATCAATATTTAGCTACACTAACTGATGAAGAGAAAAAGAAAATATTTGAAAGAGAACAATCAGACCTTAAAAATGTTACTGGAACAAAAGCTGATATTACACTTGATGCTTGTATTGCTATGGAAGTTCAAGCTGTAACAGCTAGAAATGAGATAGAAAAAAGCAATCAATTATTAGAAAGAATTGAAAAAATTTATGACGATAGTGAGTTGAATAAGAAAATTTCAAATCTAGATAGTTATTTTGCTTTGAGAGAAAGTCAACTTGGTTGGGTGAATGCTTTGATTACACCAAGTTCTGCGATTTTAGCAGAAACATTTACATTCAATGATGATATGGCAGTTAAAAGCGATATGAAAAAAGCCACTAAGGCAAATGCAAAAAACACACAAGCTAGGATTAATGAAGGTTCATTAGAATATAGTATTAATAGCAGTGATGAAATAAATGATAGTGCTCTTGGATGGTTAGCAGGAAAGCTTGTTTATATGATGTTGCCAGGAGCTAGTGAGATTAAAAATTTTGCAAAAGATAACTCAGGCAAAATCGGGTCGGCATTGGGTGGTTTAGTTGGTGGAACAACCACAGGCGGTGTGGGTTCATTTTTTGGTTCAATTATTGGTGGGATTGCGGGTTGGCTAGGTGGAACTATTATTGGCTATACTACTGCTGTTGTTTTAATGGAATGGACGCTTGAAAAAATTCCACTTCTTGTTTGCACAACAGCTTCAATTGTGGCTTTTATCTCGTATTTAATTAGTCTTATTAAATATTTTTACATTTCGCCATTTGTCGTAGCTTACGCACTTACTGCAAACAAAATAAATAAAATAACTGAGTTTTTAATAACAGGAATTTCAATATTTTTAAAACCTGTTTTGATTGTGCTATTTATTGGTCTTGCTTTATTTGTACATACACTAATTGATGAAATTTTTGTTTTCATCTCAATAGAGCAATTTACAGGTATAAAAACAAGTTTGTGGAATTTTCATACAAATTTTGTTATTGGTTCAATTACAGGCTTGCTTTTAATTTTTGGCAAACTTGCTTCATCATATATCATATGGAAACTAGTTGTTAGTGGTCCTGCTTGGGCTTTGTCTTTGGTTGGTGTTGATGGAAAACAAGATGATATGATTAGTAGTGGAATTGAAGCAAACCTTGCAAGAAGAGCATTTGTAGTCTAAATTTCAAAGCGATTTCGTGTGATTTTGGTATAATTGCACGAAATTTAGCTAAGGATTTGCGGATGTCAAGCATAGCAGACAAAATTTCTAAAATATTATTAAATCATAGAACAGACGAAAAATTAAAAGAGCTTGATGATTTTATTTTACATTGTAAAAACAATGAAAAAGCTCTTGCAAATTTAAAATTTCAACTATTTCAAAAAATCAATCAAATTAACGAAATTTTAGGCATAGAAAAACCACAAAAAGAAGAAAAAGCCGAGAATTCTAAACTAAGTTTTAATGATAAAATTTCGTTAATCAAAAATAGTCAAATTGAGTTAAGAAATCTTATGAATAATGAAGAGAAATATATTTTCAACATTTTTAAAAACCATTTAAAAGATAAAAAAGAGTTAGAAATTTTTGCACAAGTTCCGCCAAGTGCTTTTATTAATAAGATAAATGAAAATGATGAAGTTTGGAAAGCTTACTCAAATTTTCGTTTTGATTTTTTGATTTGTAAAACTCATCTAAACGACAAAGGATATCCTGATAGATTTGAGCCACTGCTCGTTATAGAATATCTTGGTGGTGGACATTACGGCATAGATGATAAACAAGATAATGCAGAAACTATCAAAGAAAACGATGAGATTAAAAGAGTGCTTTTTCAAAAACTAGGACTAAAATATCTTTTCATAAAAGAAGATAATGTGAAGAAAAAAGAACTAAACAAACACGGATATAGAAATTTTGATACTTCAATATTAAATGGTTTAATTCAAAAAATAATTGATGATATTATACAGCTATGATATTTATATTATATTAAGATAATTTTTGGTAAAATTTCATAAAAATTAGAAAGTAAATTGTTATGGAAAATTTAAAACCATTACGCAAACATTTTGGCAATTCTATGCTGATTTTGTTCGCTGTTATATATGTGATTTGTGCTATTTTTGGTATTCCTTACTACGATAGTCATTTTTCAAAGTTATATTTTAAAATTTTTGAAAATATTATGATTGCAATCATCATCTTTGAAGTAGTGCTTTTGATAATTCAAGTAATAGATTTTAAAAGGGAAAAATAATGGCATTTTTTTTCTTATTTGGATTATTTTTAGTTCTTGCTTTTATTGCTTTCAGTGCGGTTGTAGGCTTTAAATTACTTATTTATGGTCGGGCTTTTTTGAAATCAGATTTTTTATCATTTAGTTTTGGTTTTTTAGTGTTTGTTTTAATTTTTGCATTAAATCCTATTTTGAAAAATCAAAATGAAGTGTATAGAATGAAAAAATCAGCAGAAAATAGTAGAAATTACGCACAAGAAACCTTAGAAAGAGAGCTTAGAAAAAGATTTTGGGAACAAATTGGAAGAGAAAATAATAACCATATAGAATTTGAAAAACGAGGCGGTTATCTAAAAAGTAAAACTTTTCGTATTCTTTGTGATGTAGTTAATGGCAGATGTGAAGAAAAAAAGAATTGGCTTAAAAACATTATTGATAAAAATTGTGAATTTAAAGAAAATATAATAAAATCAGAATATTCTAAAAATCCTTATATACATTATTCAGCTTATTGTAAAACTTGGATAAATGAAGAATATTTTGTTGATGTAAAACAAATTTGCCAAAAAGTAAATAAAATTATTCTTGGCAAAAATTATCAAAGACTTGACAAAAATTATCTCAGCCTTAGCCAAAATGATCGAAGTAAAGTGAGAGGAGTAGAACGAGATCAAAAGTTGTGCCAAGAATTTTACAAAGGCAAACTTGTTTCACTAGATGATTTGTATACTAAATAATCCTTTTTGTGTGCGAAATCGCACACAAAAGTAATTTTAAAAATTTAAATAATTAAAATTTTATTCGCGTATTTTAAATTATAAAGCGCATATGGCGTGGATTACAATAAATTTTTAAATCACTCGATAAATCACGCAAAGCTATTTAAAATTTATATTAAATTATTTTACGCGATTATTTTACGCGATTATGTGGTGTTTGTTCAAAAAATGTTTTAAAATTATTAAATTTTAAAATGCGAATTTAAGTGCGCAAATTTATTCGCCTTTTCGCACTTGCGTGATTGTTTTGCCACCAAGGCCGTAGTTGTCTGGGTCTATCTCATCGATGATTACTACAATGCTTGCTTTATTTTTGCCTAGCACATCTACTAATAAATTACTAACACCATCAATTAGCGCCTTTTTTTGCTCTACGCTTACGACCTTGCCTTCTTCTTTTGTTATTTTTATATTTACAAATGGCATTTTTTATCCTTTTAAAAGGCAAAAGTTTAGCGCAATTTTCTTTAAATACTATTAAAATTTTATTAGAAAATATTTAATTTATTAAACACTTCGTTTAAGTATTTTATTAGAAATTTTGATTTATAATCGCCGAGTGTTTGTTTTTAGGTAGTTTGATGGATTTTCAATCCTTTAAACCTTCATTAAATGTCTTACTAAAAAAACCCAAAAAGGATACAAAATGGCAGCAAAAAAACCTTCAACAGCTGTAAAAAAGGTAGTTTTAGCTTATAGCGGCGGACTTGATACTAGCATTATTTTAAAATGGCTTCAAGATGAATATAAATGCGAGGTAGTAACATTTACCGCCGATATCGGCCAGGGCGAAGAGGTCGAGCCTGCGCGCGAAAAAGCCCTAAAATTAGGCATTAAAAAAGAAAATATTTTTATTGATGATTTGCGTGAGGAATTTGTGCGAGATTTTGTTTTTCCTATGTTTAGGGCAAATGCGATTTATGAGGGTGAATACTTGCTAGGCACTAGCATTGCGCGTCCACTAATTGCAAAACGCCTAATAGAAATCGCAAAAATAACAAAAGCCGATGCCATAAGCCACGGAGCAACTGGCAAAGGTAATGATCAAGTGCGTTTTGAATTAGGTGCTTATGCGCTAAACCCTGATATAAAAGTAATTGCGCCGTGGAGAGAATGGGATTTAGATAGTCGCGAAAAACTACTAGCCTATGCTAAAAAGCACGGCATAGAAATAGCCAAAAAAAAGGGTAAATCGCCGTATTCAATGGATGCGAATTTATTGCATATTTCTTATGAAGGTTTAGTGCTTGAAGATCCTGCGCACGCGCCTGAAAGCGATATGTGGCGCTGGTGCGTGGATCCTAAAAAAGCCCCAAATAAAGAAGAAATTATAGAAATTGAGTATAAAAACGGCGATCCTGTCGGCTTAAATGGTAAAAAATTAAAACCGCACGAGCTTTTAGCTAAATTAAATGAATTAGGCGCAAAACACGGCATTGGTCGCCTTGATATCGTAGAAAATCGCTATGTGGGTATGAAAAGCAGAGGTTGTTATGAAACGCCAGGCGGCACAATAATGCTAAAAGCGCACAGAGCCATCGAAAGCATCACGCTAGATAGAGAAGCTGCGCATTTAAAAGACGAGCTAATGCCGCGCTACGCGCATTTAATCTACAATGGCTATTGGTTTAGCCCTGAGCGCAAAATGCTTCAAGCTGCCATCGATGAAAGCCAAAAATATGTAAATGGCACCGTGCGTTTAGAGCTTTATAAAGGCAATGTGAGCGTTATAGGGCGCGAGAGCAAAAAAGATAGCTTGTTTAATGCTGCTTATTGTACCTTTGAAGAAGATAGCGTTTATGACCAAAAAGACGCAAATGGCTTTATCAAGCTAAATGCCCTTAGATTCATCATTTCAGGCAAGGCTGGTAGAAAAATTTAGTTCTTTTTTTAAAAACTTATAAACCTAACTAAGTTAGGTTTATAAGTTTAAAATTTTTAAGAGTTGAGCTTTTAAAATTTTAAAATTTCACTTTAAAGTAGCTAGCCAAAAATTTCATATTTTTCAAAAAATTTTAAATCATTTTCTAGCAGGCCTTTTTTGATTAGCTCATTTATCACAGAATGCGTGCAATTAGTTTCATCTGGCCATTTTCTAGGGTAATTTTCAATCTCACTTTTGCTGGTTGCGTCTATGCAAATTTGCTCGCCGTCTATAAAAATATCGCGCAGGGCATCGATATTATTTGTAATGCGCCAAACATTCATATAATCATTATCTAGCCTGGCTCGTTCATCTAAAAATATTAAAATTTTAAAATGCGCTTTAAAGCTAAGCAAGGCTTTAAAAACATCGCGCACAAGGTTATTTTTGGCAAATTTTATATAAGTTATGGGATTTTTTGTATCGCAAAATATTTGCTTGATGGCTAAAATCCCGCCATTTAGGCTTTGAAATTTGGCTAAAAGCTCGCTATCATTTAAAATTTCTGGTGCCTTTGGCGCATAATTTACGCTAGCATCAATGCCTAATTTACCGCCATAACAAGCATTTGGGCTAGCGTGATCTAATTGATCGCACACTCCGCTACTTAGCATTAAAGCGCGCGGGCTTAGGCGATCTAGCACAAAGCGCGCAAGAGCAGGGTAATCATCTAGCTTTGGCGCATTTTTTGGCACAAAAAGCGCGTGTTTAACAAAGCTCATTTGTCCAACGCCCCAAAATGCGTGCATTAGCTGGCTTGCATGTCCTGGGTAGAGATTATTAAATTTAGCCAAAATTAAGTTATGAAAAACTCCATTTTCTGGCATTTTATAATCAAGCAGATCTGGCGCTGTGGTGCGAAATAATGGCAAAAACACACGCTCAGTAGCCCCGCCAAAATATTTATCTTCAAGTGGCGGCTTACCAACTACCGTAGCATAAAAAACTGGATTTTTTTTATGTGTGATAGCACTAACTTTCATCACAGGAAAAGGCTCTTGTGGCGTGTAAAAGCCGGTATGATCGCCAAAAGGTCCTTCAAGCATAAAATCAGTATCCACAAAACCTTCGATAATAAAATCAGCATCATAAGGCACAAAAATATCATTTGTTAGCGATTTTACAAGCCTTGCGTTTTGCTTACGAATAAAACCATAAAGCATTAGCTCAAAAATATTTTTAGGTAGTGGGGCTTGCGCACACCAAATGTAGAGCGGATCACCGCCAATAGCCACAGATACGGGCATTTTACGGCCTGCTTTTTTGTATTCGTGAAAAAAATGCGCTCCGTCTTTGTGGATTTGCCAATGCATGCCTAATTCATCGTTTGAATGCATTTGTAAGCGATACATGCCTACATTTTGAAATTTGCCATCAAGCGATTTTGTATAAACTTGCCCCATCGTAATGAAAGGCCCAGCATCTTTTTCCCAAGTTTTTAAGATAGGAAGTGCGCTTAAATCGCATTTTGGCATCGTAATTTCTTGGCAAATTCCGCGTGATTTTAGGCGTTTTGGGAGCAGGGATTTGAGATTTAAAATTTGCGAAAAAAGGTTGATTTTTTCTTTTATTGTTATTGGTTTTTTAGGCATTAAAAGTTTTGAAATTTCATCAGCGATACTATCTGGATTTTTACCAAAAATAAGCTCTAAGGCATCTTGCGAACCAAATAAGTTTGTTAAAACCGGATAATTAAAGGGCTTGGCATTTTTATCTACTGGTTTTGTAAAAAGCAGGGCTTTGGAACGTGGCTTTTTAACCTCTAAGTAGCTTAAATGCGCTATTTCAAGCTCGGTAGAGCAGGGGGTGTTAATCTCGCGCAAAAGTCCATTTTGGCGTAAAATTTCTATATAATTTTGCATTGTTTATTCTCTTGTTAAAATAAGGCGTGAATTATAGCTAAAATAGTTGATTTTAAAATTTACTGCTTTTATATTTGAAATTTTATTTAAAGTCTTTCTATATTGTATAGAAATTTTATGTACATCAATAATACTAGCCGTAAAATATTCTTATTAAAGGTGCATATTTGGTATTTTTATAAGTTTTTACAAAATTTTTATAAAAGTTTTCAATTTTTTTATATTTTTAAGCAAC
>SPMW01000031.1 GCA_009827235.1 Candidatus Campylobacter infans
TGCGCTAAAAGGTTGTGATTTTTTAAACATAGATGAAAAAGAAAAATATGAAAAAATGTTTGAAAATAACAATAAAATTTTAAAAGATATGCTTAATGCTCGCTTTGAAAAAATTAGTAAAATAGTAAATGAAAAGGGGCTAGAAAAAAGCTCTTTTATTTACAAAGAATATGAAAAAGCGGGCAAATTCTTAGGTAAAATCACCCCGCCTAAAATTCAAAATAGCATTAAGCAAGAAAAAATTAATCAAAATTACAATTACTATACGCCAAATACAAATACTGAGAGCCAAAATAGAGGTTTTAGTAGGTAAAATTTTAAATTATAATTAAGATTTGCCATAGCTACTTCTTAAATAAATTGCTATGAGAGCCTATATTAAAGCAGTATAAAGTTAAATGAGAATTCAATCTTCCTCATTCACAGCCTTTAAATACTCGTCAAAATTTTCGCAATGTATAAATTCGCCTCTTTCAATTTCCGCAATAGCTTCTAAAAGCTCATTGCTTGGCTCTCGCCATTTTTCCATTATCGCATCTTGGATTAAATGCCTTTTTTCCACAATAGCCTTAACTTTGGCTTTGAGTGCGAAAAATTCAACTTTTAACTTTGCCTCTTTGCTTTCGGTTGTATCGAGTATTTTTTTTAGCTGTCTTTCGCTATAATTGCTGTAATTTTGTATTTTAGCTGCCATTGCTTTTTTCCTTTTGTGATTTTTTGAGCTAATAAAATTTTAAATTATATTTAAGCTCAATGTTATGTTTTTTAGCATACAATATCTATGCTCAACTACTGATGGTAGAAAGAGGTGGCTAGCATTTGCTTCGTGGAGATGCCGCAAGTCTCCACCATATTTTTCTCTTTTCTTATTCCTGCCCTAATAAAATTTGCTCTACTTTTTCTTTGCTGTTGCCTAGTTGAAGTAGTTTATTTCTTACTGCTTCTGCTGGGTAAAGCATAGCATTTGGGCCGCGCCCTTGTGGTATGCCCTCGATGTATAAATAATTCGTTTTATCACCATTTTTGCTAGCTAATTGATGTATAGTGTTAATTGAAATACGCAAAATTTGTGCTAATTCTTTTCGCGTAAAAAACTCTTTTACTATATCTCTTTTTGTATCTAAAATTTTACTTGTGATATATTCTTTTAGGCTTTTATTTTCTAAGAGCGCGCTTTGTTTAAGCTTGTTTATTTCTGTATTGCTAAAAAGATTTGTTATCTTATAAGCAAAAAATAATTTCATAGTGTTATATTCAACTTGTTTCATTTCTAATTTTAAGGCTTTTTCTTTTAATGCTAGCGCAATGCTTTCATCGTAATTTTCTAGGCGGAGCATTTTGCTAGGCTTTGTTAGGTTTTCTTTTTGAAAATTTTTAGCAAGTTCTAATTTATATTTTATAAAATTTGTTATTGGCACATTACATCTAAAACTACTTAACCAAATTTTTTTAATCGCTTCATCACTAAAAAATTCATTCTCGCTAAGCATAAGATTTAGCATAAATTCAGCACTTTTTATATTAAGACGGCGCGTTTTTAGCTTTATATCTATTAAATCTTTTGGATAAAATTTATAAAATATTATATTTACGCATTTTACGCGCATTTTTCATCTTTTTTTAAAATTTTATTTGATATTAAATTTATTAATGTTTGATTTGCTTGGTTGCTTTGTTTTATAAGAGAGCTAAGCTCTTTTTCATTAAAAATATTTTGAGTTTCTAAAATCACTTTTAGTTTTATGTAAATAAAATTATTTAATGTTAAATTCTGCGCTTTTGCTCTTTGTTTAAGTGCTTCTCTTATATCGCTTGTGTAGATTACTAATCTACTTGCATTTACTTCTCTATTTTTATCTAACACTTCGGGTTTAGCATAATCAATAAAGCCTAAGCTAAATTTTATAAAATCACTAATTGCAAGATTGCTCCAAGTAGCTTTTTTGTAAATTTCAACTATTGCTTCATCGCTAAAATATTGGCTGTCTTCAAGTATGGTATTTTTGATGTATTCACCAAAAGTGCAAATTCTTTTTGTTTTTTCATTGATTTTTGCTAGCATTTCTTTTGGCAAGCTTATCATCATTTTTATTTGTTTATTTTCGTTATTGTCTGCGCTTACGCCATTAACAAAATCATCAAAATTTTTATTTCTACTAGCTTTTTTGAAATTCATTATGTTCCTTTCGCTTTGCTGATTTCTTTACACAAATTTTGTATTTCTCCACTAGCTTTTGAATTTTTGTTTAACTCAAAAACGCCTCTACCCATTTGAATTGCTACTTTAAACGCTTCTCTTTCATAGATGATTGTATTTGCTAATTTAATATAATCTAAATCATCTTTTATCAAGTCTTTGATGTATTCAATTAGCGTGTCTTTTTTGCTTGTCAAAAAGGGGTTAGTAGCAACCCTATTCATCACAATTAAAGCTTTCAAGCTAGAATTTACTTTTTTGGCTTCTCTTAAACGCTCTATCATTAAATCTAGCACGCTTATGTCTAGTTGGCTTGCCGTTGTTGGTATTAGCACTAAATCACTTAAAGCTATTGCTATGCGCGCATCTTTGCTATCGCGCCCGCCTGTGTCAATAAGCAGAATTTCTTTTTCTTGCTTGTGCTTAGTTAAAAATTCTTTTAAATCATCGCCATTTTTATAAGTGTAATTAAAAACTTTTTCTAGCTTTTCATCATCTCTAATACTTAAAAAAACGCTAATTGATTTTTGGGGGTCGCTATCTATTAGCCATAGCGGTTTTTTAGCTTGCGTGGCTAAATATGTAGCTATATTTATGCTTAGCGTGCTTTTGCCACTGCCACCTTTTTCATTACATATTGAGATTATCATTTTTTGTTCTCACAAATCAATGTAATTTTCATCTTGAGCGGTGGTGTTAAAATAGCTCTGCTCCACAAAGCTCTCGCGCCCAAGCTCTCTATAATCAAGTGCTTTTATTAGCGCGTTTAGCTTGCTCTCTATCTCTTTGCTTTGCTCGCCTTGCTCGATAACTTCGAGTGAGTCTAAATTGACTACCCATCCGCGATAGAGCAAAATTTCTACATCATAATATTCGTTGCTCTCCCAAGTTTCATCAAGTTCAAAGCCATCATCGTCAATTGTATGCTCTAATAAATCAATAAAAAAATTATCAACCACCAGCGCGCGCAAGTCGATGATATTATTTAGAATATCGCTTATTAGCGTTTTATCGTTAATATCTAAAACTTGGCTTAGCACCACGGCGCGATTTGGCGTTTGCCAGCTCTTGTTATATTCAGCAAATCTTAAAATATCACGGCGTGATGTAATGCCCCAACCATCCGCGAATTTGTAGATTAAATCGCCCTCGTAAGTTTCGCCAACGGGGCACCCTAATTGTTCTTGCATTTTCTTTTCTACTTTCAAATATCACCAATGCTTGATTGTGGATTTATGCATTTCTTCTGACCTTTTAGCACCATTTTCGTTTAAACAGCCAAAACGCTTCATATAGTTTTTTTTGTCTTTATCATCATTTTCTTCTGGGTATAATTTGTAGCAATCTAAATATTCACTATCACTACCACTTGTTTTTGCGCTTTGGCTCATTTGTGGTTTTGGCAAGTTAAGCTCTGTGCAACCTGTAAAAAGTGCAATAATTGCACTTAATGCTAAAATTTTTTTCATTGTTTTATCCTTTTTAATAATATAAATTGTAATGTAAATTATAATAAATTTACACTTAAAAAAATATTAAATAACACTAAAAATGTTATAACTTACTTCCTTACTTTGAAAATTTGCGCGGGCAAGCTAAGCCCGCAATATAACCTACTACCTAAATTCGCTTAATTTAACAATTTGCGCGGGCGATTGCCCGCAAATTTTAAAATATCTCTTGCTATTTTTAATCTCGCTTGCTAAACTCATTTTTAACGCTCTCCCATAATTTTTTATACCACTTTTTTGATTTTTCTTTTTCAAGCCGAGTTTTATACCATTCCACGTCAGCCATCAAGAATTCGATTTCTTCCTCTGCTAGTTCATACAAAAGTTTGTATGTAA
The DNA here is from genome assembly GCA_009827235.1 of Candidatus Campylobacter infans. GTDB lineage: Bacteria > Campylobacterota > Campylobacteria > Campylobacterales > Campylobacteraceae > Campylobacter > Campylobacter infans. Next base: position 4,045 of record SPMW01000031.1, read on the forward strand.
TACCATTTTCGCTAACATTTTTGTCTTGAGCTTTATTTTTTAAATTCTCTCTCATAACTCGCCCTATATAATATTTTTTAGGTTCTATCGTATTTTTTATTTCAGTTTTTAACTTAGAAAAAATTTTTTCTTTGTTAGTGGCATCTATAAAACTCATTTTTTAGCCCTCGCTTTTTCAAAGCTCTCTATCTTGCATGTCGTGGCGAACCATATTGTTGAAAAAAAGGTAATTAAAGGTAACGCGATTGTTTATTATTGCGCCATATAATCCTTCTTTAGCTTTTTTTAGCAAGCTGTCGGCGTTTTCGATAATTTCTTGTGCGGTTTTGTAATGATAATAAGCGTCTAGCGAGTTCAGCTGCTCGCTGGATTGTTCTACTAGCTCTTTTATCGTAGTAATAGCTTCTAGAACATCAACGCGATTTTCATTTATTGTGTAATTATGATAGCCATCGCATTTGAAGTATTCTAAATCGCCAGAATAAGTAAAAGCACTAATTTTATCGCTAATATTCATAATCTCATCTATTAGCTCGCTGTTGTTGTCATCTCCTGCGACTTCTAGTTTATACTCAATGCATATTTCTACATCTTTGATAAAATTTGTGTATTCTTGCCACACCGAATTAACTGCTTCTCTTTTGTCGCGACTGGCTGGTTTATAAAAACCTTGTTTTTCTTGTTGCATTCTAAGTAGAAATTTGCTTGTTTTAAAAATTTGTGTGTAAATTCTAAAAATTCGTGTGTATATTTATCATTAAAATTTCTAGCTATTTTGTCAAACTCGCTAACCAAATTTTTCCCGCGCGTGATTAACTCTATTATATTTATGCGTTCATTGTTAATTTTGTATGTTGTTTTTTCGTCTTTGTCTTTTATATCATAATTTAAAGTATCTTTAAAGCAAAATACAGCAAAAGAAAAAACATATTCAGCGCAAACTTTGCTGAGTAGTTGTTTCAAAAGTTCCTTTTGTTCTTGCGTTCTATACTCACTGTCAGCTGCCATACACCAATTAGCCAAATTTCTTAATACTATGGCATATTCGTCCCAAACTCCCATTTTTGTTTCAAATTCCCATATTTCATCATATTTTGTTTTCATCTTTTTTCCTTTTGTTTTGATAGCATAATTATACACAAAAAAAACTTAAATTACACTTAATTTAAAATATTTTTCTTATACTGAGCTTTTAAAATTTTAGCTTTATTTTTTAAGCACAAAATGCCCGCAAAATCACACAATCCCCGCAAAAGTTTATTTTTTCCCCTTTTTTTGTGGCGTTAGCCACTAATAATTTTTTTATAATAAAAGTAGTAATAAAAAGAATAATAAAAAGAATAATAAAAAGAATAATAAACGGGACTTATTCCCGTTTTGATTTAAATACTTCTGCTTTGAAAATTACCGCTAATTTCTTTGACTTGTTTAAAAGTTTTTTCTATTCTTTCAAAATTAAAGTTTATTGCCTGGCTTGCTTTTTCTTTTAATAATTGAAATTTTGGATAATCTTTTTGATTTGTTTTAATAAAGGCTTCATCTCTTGCTTGCGGTAAAAGAATATCGTATTTTTCTTTTACATAATTAGCATTTTTTTCTAATTTCATAACTTCTTGTAAAATGGCACTATGGCTTAATTCTTTTGGCTTAATATGTAAAGCCTGCGAGATTATTAAATCATCGTTAAAATCTTTTAAAATGGGATTTATGATGGTTACTTTTTCTTTTGATAATACTTGTAAGGCTTTTTCTTTGTATTCTTTGCCTGCTTTATCATTATCAAAACCTAGAATAAAATTAGCGTCTTTGCATTCATCTTGTAAATATTTTAAAACTTCATTGTGTGCTTTTGTAAATTGTCCGTTTGTAGCACACAATAACACATCTTTTGAGTTGTAATTGTGTATTTGTGCTAATGATATACTATCAATAATGCTTTCACAAATAATGATATGCTGAATTTGTGCTTTTTTGCTTTCTTTTGATTTTAAAATTTCTAAGCCTTTTTCACCATAGCATAGCTGTTTAATTGGCTTATCATATAATTTGCCGTCTTTGTCTTTTTTTATTGGATTATTTAAATAATTCACAAAACCACTTTGGGTTAGCAAATTTTTATCATAAACTTGATTTACTATAAATGTAGGCACGGCAATATTATTGTAACTATCAGTTTTTAAGCCTGAAAAAAGGGATAAAAATTCTTTATCAATTTTTCTTTTTTCCGTAAAATAATTGCTTTCTTTTATATTTTCTAATTCTTTGTATTTTTTAATCGCAAAAACATTGCTATACTCGGCATTTATAGGGATTTCATCTTTAAAATCGCTAATTGCTTTCCCGTTTAGCAAATCATCAGGCTTTATGCCACGATTGCGACAAAAATTATAAATATTGCCCCTATCTCTATCATCTTGGGGGTTAAAATAGAGATAATCACCATTTTTACTTCTGCTTACAATAACTTTATCGCTGTTTTGATTTTTTAATACGCGCCAACTTTGACTATCTTTATTTCTATCGTAAATGTAGCCATTATTGGCAAGAATTTCATTTAAAGGTATTTTAGTTAGATTATTCATTCATCAACTTCCCAACCACAACTAATTCCACGCCCTTTGGCGTGGCATTTATAACTTAAAGGTTCGCTTTCACATTCTTTTGGTAAAGTAGGCGGATTTTTTGGTGTTAAAATAAGACTAATTGCGAGCCTATTACCCAATGTTAATCCTTTCTCTTGAAAATCATTATTAGTTATTTGTTTCTTTTGACGGCATTCAATATCATCAATAATGCAAGATTTATAAACGCCTGGTTGCGAATTTAAATGGCTAGGTTCGCAATATTTATTAGTTATTTTAGAAAACGCGCCTGCTACAATTGCGTCTTTAATAGCTTGCATTTGGGGTGTATTATCTGCGGGGCATTTGTTTAAGAATTGCTTGCGTTTATTTGCTGTGTCGCTTGGTTTTTTGCCTATAATTGAAAAATATTTTTTTACGCTTGGTTTGCATTCGCTAGGGCGTGAGCTTGCCGGTAAGCATAAAATAGCTTCGCAAGCGGATTTTTGGTCGCCTTGTAATGTTTGATTAGCCAAATTTTGTGATAATGGCAACTCTAAATTTTGATTTGCGCTTAATGCTAGTGCGCTAGCTAAGCTTAACATAAATAATGATTTTTTCATATTTTGTCCTTTATAAGATTTAAAATTTTAAAAAGTAAATACAGGCAAGCCATACTTATCTTTTGGCATTGCTGGCACATTTTTTTCTGGGAAATAATAAGTTGGCGTTTCTTTATCTAAATCTTCTTCGGTTAATTGCTTTGAAAATGATTTTCTATCATTTTGATTTGCCACCATAACGGAGGCTGTTTGAATTTGCATTTCAAACATTTGATTATTTGTTTGTAACATTTGCAATAAAATTGAGTTTGTTAATGCTGTCGTTTCTTTTTGGCTTAAATCGTCTTTCATAGTTTGATTGATAAGATTTTGAATAGATTTTGTTTTTGCTTTTAATGAATATGGGTTTTTGTCGCTTGTGTTAAAATAAAAATCATCATAGCTAGCTAAAATTTTGTCTATTCTTTCTTGGTTTGCTGTTTGTATTGCAAATGCTTGCGCGTTTTCTATGTTTCGCATTTGCTGTTGTATGCGTTGAATTTCTTTAAAATCCGTTGCTTTTTGTAAATCGCGTTCTAATTTAGCAAGTGAGCGTTTAATTACTGGCTGGCTTTGGACGATTGATAAACACCTATTTATCGAGCGTTTAAGGCTCTTGGCATTATCAACTGCGCCTTGAAAACCATCTACATTTTTAGTTAAATAAGTGCAAGCGTTTTGCATTCTTTCAAATTGTTTGAAAAAATCATCAGGCAAATTTGTTAAGTCAGCGTAAAAATTTTGCATATCATCAATAGTTCCCATTACTTCGCCATAAATTTCGGCAAATTCGTTTAAATCTATGCCTAATTCTTTCAAATGCTTTTCAAAATTTAAAGTATCTAAAACCATTTGTTTAAACATTAAAATATCGTTAGCATAGCTCTTTATCTGTTGCGTATAACTTTTGACATTCTCCACAGTTCTTTGAGCTATGCTTGCGCTATCTACCACAGGTATGCCACTTGCGTTTGCGTTTGTAAATAATAAAGCAGCAGCAGCGATTGATAAAACTAATTTTTTCATCGTGTTAATCCTTGTGATGATGATTTTTCTTGTGTTTTGTCTTTTTCTAAATTAAGTGTTTCTTGGGCTTGTTTATAAGTTTTTGGATAATTATTTTTAAAATATTTTAAAAGCTCTTCATTGCCTTTTTTGTGTAAATCGCTATAAAGAGTTTGTATTTTGTTAAAATTATCTTTGTTGGCTGGACTTTTTTCTTGTATTTCATTAGCTTTTGATAAATCTACATAAAATTCTTTTGATTTTTGCATCATTTGATAACCTTTTTTAGTTTGTTTTTCTTTGTTGTGTAATTCTTTCACAAAACTAGTAATTACTTCTTTTACTTCGCCATTTTTAAAGGCTACATTTAGCTTTTCTTCTCTTTGTAAGGCTCGCTCGTTTCTTTCATCAAATGCGCTATTTACGATTAAGGATAAAGCTTTATCCAAATTTTTTAAATTTGTTAGAATATCTGCTGCGCTATCAGCGTTAGAGAGATTATCTATTGCTTTTTGAAATTTCATTTCGTGTTCTAAGCGTTCGTTTTCGATTTTTTCTAGGCGCGCTTTATGTATGTTATTTAAAGCTTCTAATTCTTGTAAATATTTTTCATCTAGGGTATTTTGTGTAGCTTCATCTTTTAAAGTGTTTTGTTCGCTTTGCTCTGGCTTTTCTTTTGTATCTGCGTTTTTATTGTATTTTTTGTCTAAATTTTCTAAATTTTGCTTGTGCTGTTCGTTTAGTTTTTCTTTTTCATCGCTTAAAAGCTCTTGTTTATCTAAAATTTCTAATGCTTCTTTAATATTTGGATTTTTTCTTGTTTGCTCCAAAGTATGCGCGGTAAAATCAATTTTTTTAGCGGGGCTATCTACTTTTTGTATAAAATCCACTTCTTCTTGTATCAATTCATCGCTTTTAGTTTTATTATCTAGCACATTATTTAAATTTTGAATATTTGAGCTTAAATTATATTTTTTATTTAATTCTTCTAATTCTTTTAGATATTGCCTGTTTAGCTTTTCTTTTTCGCTGTTTAAAAGCTCTTGTTTATCTAAATTTTCTAATGCTTGTTTAATGTCGTTATTTTCTCTTATTTGCTCCAAAGTGTTGGTGGTAAAATCAATTTTTTTGGCTGGCGTGTTGTTTTGTTGTAATTCATCGCTTTTAGCTTTATTGTCTGGGGCATTGTTTGAATTTTGCTTATTGCTAGCATTAAAAGAAGTATTTTCGTTTTGAGTTTGCCTAGCTCTTATTTGAGCTTGTTTTTGCTCTTCTTGTGCTTGCTCTTTTGCAAGTTGTGCTTCTTGTGCTTTTCGCATTTGTGCGTTTAAATCATCTAGCATAAAGTTTAGTGCCATTTTTTTATCCTTTTTTTAAAATTTTGCGCTAATTTTAAAAATAACTTCTTTAAGCTTAATTTAATTTACTACACACATAACTAAAATAATTAACACACAAAAAAAATGAAAATGCGCTGTAATATTGATTTTACAATATTTTAATGGCATTTTAAAAAATATAAAAATTTTAAAAATTTTTTGCGCGGTGTAAAATTAAATAATTCAATAAAACATAAAATGCTATTTTAAGCTACCTAGCAAGCTCATAAATCAATAAAAAATAAAGTATTGTCTAACATTCTTTTTAACTCTTAAAATGCTTAAAATGCAAAAATTCAAAAAAACATTAAAATTTCAAAAAAAAATGCGCGCCTGTATTCTAAATATCAAAATTTTAAAAAACTTCGGGGGCTGCATAAGTTCATCTCAACACAAATGATATGCTTAATTTTTAAAAATTTTAATTTTCCTGCACCCTTAACAAAATAAATTTTAAAAACAAAAAAAATACTTAAACTAAAATTTTAAAAAAATTTAAACGCGAATTTAACAATTAAATAAATTTATTTTTTTAAAAAAACACAATAAACAAATTTTAATAAATCAAATTCTTTTTTTCCCTTTTTATTTTATATTTTTTTATATATATGTAGGGCGTGGCAAATTGCGGAGCTTAAACAAAAATTTTTATTTTTGTTAAATTGCCTTTTTTGCCACTATTTAATCATTTTAACCTATTTTTAAAATTATTAAAAATACTTAAACTTAATATAAAAGGTGGCAAATTGCGGAGCTTAAACAAAATCACCTTAACCAACAAAGTAGCTTTAAAACATTAATTAATCATTGTTTTACGGCATTTTATTATAAAAATTATAATTTAATAAATATTTACTTTAATTTTTACGCTTATTTTTTATTTGTTATTATTTAATGCTTTGAATTGCTTTAAGGTTTCTCGCTGTTATTTTTTATTTACTTTAAGATTTGAGAAACCTTAAAAATTTTACTTTAATTTAAAATGGCATATCATCATCGTTTGGGAAATTATCATCAACAATCGCTTTGTCCCAGTTATCGCCAGGGCGCAAATTATCAAAATTTTGCGCTTGCGGTTGCGGTTGTTCTTGCTCTTGTTGTGGCATATCTACATAATTTTCTGCGTTATTAGATAATTCTTGCGCTGGTATTTGCGCTGGCGTTTGGCCTTTTTTAGCTGGCAAATCTAATTCATTTACTTTTATGTAATGTTTGCTACGCATTTGGCCTGTGCTTTCATCTTGCCACACGCTGTGGCAAAGCTCGCCTACTAAGCTAACTTTATCGCCTTTTTGTAAGTATTGATTAGCTATTTCTGCTAATCTGCCCCACAATTCACATTCAATAAAGCAAGTTTTTTGCGTTTTTTCGTTGTTGCTATTATTGAAATATTTATTATTACAAATAGTAATTTTAGCTAATGCTGTATTACTTTTTTGCAAAAATCTAAACTCTGGCGCGCGCGTTAAATTTCCTTGTATCATTATAGTGTTTAACATTTTTTACTCCTTTTAGATTGTTGTATTATTTTTGAGATGTGCATATCTAAGTAACACTTCTCCAATTTTTACTTTCATTTTTTGTCCTTGCATATTTTTCAAATGTGAATTGTGTCGCAAAATTTAAGTAATCTGTCTATTTTTTGCGCATCTCTGCTAGGAGTGCTAAGTATCAAATTACCCCAAGCAGTGCTAACTATCAAATTGCCCCAATTGCAATCTCTTTCCAAATCGCGCGGATTGCGCATTGAAGCTTGCTTTACATAGTAAAGCACAATGCTTAATCTTCTATCATATAATCTATATCTAACATCTACCAATATGTCATCGCCATTTATTAAATCTGCTAGCTCATCTTGCGCTCTTTTGTTTAGTTCAGCTTTTAGCGCACTTAACATGTCATTGACTTCAATTTTTTTGGGGATAAATTCAACGATTTGCCCTGCGATAGTGCCTGTTTTACCGCTTTTTTCATCAAGCCGAACAGCCACAAAGTCGCCGATTTTTATGTCCTTAATGCCTTTTTCGCGGCAGCTTTTGGCGTCAATCGGCACTAGAATTTGCCCGTTTTTGTCCTCTTTGTAAAGCTCACATTCCCACGAATGCGGCTCAACCTTGTCAAAGCCTTGCGGCAACACTTGCTGAATTTTTACTCTCATCTTTTATCCTTTTTTTGAAATTTGCGCGGGCATTGCCCGCAAATTTTAAGTTATATCTCTAACTCATTTGACATTAAACATAGTTTCAAATTCACTAACCATACGAGCATAGTCATTTTCTGCAAGTTTTTGAGTTAATCCTAAGAATTTTGCAAATGCTTCATTGAAAGTCAAATCTTTTACTTCATTAACTTTCTTTACAATGTCGCTTGACTGCAAAACATAACTTGCTTTATAATACTCTGGCTCCAAAAGCCTTTTAATAAAATCCTTAATGATTTCATAATCACCCATTTACAACTCCTTTTTATTTTTAAAAATTATTTAAAATTTGCGCGGTTGCCCGCGCTTAAAATTTAAAGCTAGCGCAATTATTTATTTTTAGCAGATTATTTATCGGCCTAAAGCGCTATCAACTTTTTCTAAAATATTATCCCAATCGAATAATATTCTTGCTTGTTCTCTATATTGTTTATCACCGCGCTTTTTGAATTTGCGGTTTTTACAATCGAGAACATAGCCACAATAATATATTTCTTGTCCAAGCGCAAACCTAAATTTTTGATTATCTAATGTTTGTTCTTCTAAGTTAAGCCAATAATCTTTAATTTTATACTCAATACTTTGAGTTTTGTTAGCAGCAATCTTGTATCTGCCACCATCATAGCATAGCCAACCATTTTTAACTTCACCCTCTTTTGTGTCCTCACCTAAATAAGTGGCGCGTTGTTTTCTAGGGTTGTAATCGCCATAAACAGCAACAGTTATTTTGCCTAAAAGCTTTTCTTGTTTTACTTTTCTTGTTCGTGGAGGTCTGTCTTGAATTATTTCTGCCACAAGCTGTTCCATATTTTGTGCAGTTTCTTCATCAAAACATTTATCAACTTCATAAAAATTTGTAACATTATAAAACATACTAGTATGATGCCAACTAGATTTTTCTAAAATAAATTCTCTCAGCTCTGCTAAGTTTAATCTAGTTAATGCTGCTATCGCTTTGTCGGCTGTCTCTTTTGCTACTTCGTCAGCAAATTCTACATTACTTAGTATTTCAGTTTTTGTCCATTTAGATAATGGCTTTTCGCCTTGTTTGTAAGCTTTTACAGCATTATTGCTCATACTATATTTATGATACCCAGCCATTTTAAACTCCTATTTTTTAAATGATGATTTATCGTTTTTTTGTTTTGATAGCATAATTATACATAAAAAAAGCTTAAATAACACTTAATTTAAGATATTTTCATTATGCTGAGCTTTTAAAATTTTAGCTTTATTTTTTAAGCGCAAAATGCCCTTAAAATCATATAATCCCCGCAAAAGTTTATTTTTTCCCCTTTTTTTGTGGCGTTAGCCACTAATAAATTATTTATAATAAAAGTAGTAATAAAAAGAATAATAAAAAGAATAATAAAAAGAATAATAAAAAGAATAATAAAAAGAATAATAAAAAGAATAATAAAAAGAATAATAAAAAGAATAATAAAAAGAATAATAAAAAGAATAATAAAAAGAATAAATCATTTGGGGGGCGTTGCGGGGGGAACCCCCCGCTCATAAGGCTTATTTTTGAAACGCTTGCGGTTCAAAAATGGTGGTTAGATAGCGAAGCTTGCGAAGCTAGCTAACCACCCCCTAAAACAAATAGTCAATGCCACAAACCATAACAAAAAAGGGGATAAAAAACACAAAAAAGAGTGGCAAATTGCGGACAAATTTTCAAACTAAAAACACATAAAAACACGATAAAATCGCATTCATAAGGCATTAAACAAAAAATAAAAATTAGCTTAAAACACCAAATTTTGCGACAAAGCGCGATAAAAAAAGAATAAAAAAGCGTTACAAAATGCGCTAAATTTTAAAAACAAAACATAGCTAAAACCACCATAAAATCACACTTTAAAGCCACAAATAAAATTCAGCTACTAGCGCAAAATTCCGCAAATTTAACTAAATTTACAAAATTTGATATTTTAAGCTAAACTTTTATGTTTTGCTCCTATAAATTTAACTGAATAAAAAACTAAACAGAACCAGCTAATAAATCCTAATATTATAAGAGCAACCCCATTTATTGCAGTAAATGCCATTAAAAACATTATTGCTATCCAAATAACCGCAAGTGTTGCTGAAATTATATTTACTACGCTGGCTATACTTTTGTCTAAAAATTTTGTTTTCATTTTTAATCCTTTATTATTATTTTCTATTGCTATCATTAAAAATAATTTTATAATCAATAGTTTCAAGGTTGCTTTGTAGTCTTTCACAAAGCACGCTTTTAAAATAGTCACCTTCTTCCAATTCTTTAATTGCAGGAGTTAAAATTCTTCTGTCTATATCTGCTGGTTTATATGTTATTGGTGGTTTAATATATTTATAAAATTCATCTTTATTTAATACTAATTCTTTAAGCCCGCTTGTTTTATTAATCGGTAAATTTTTGAATTGAATTAAAAGTCTAAATAAAATTTTAGAACCTTTTCTTTTTAAAGAACAAAATTCATATAAATTAAGTTGCATAAATTTTTCAAAAAAGAATAAAAACTCATAAGCACCATTGCTTAATCTAAAACTAGCAGTTTTAGTTGCTTCATCTACACTTAATTTATCAAAAAATAAAGCACCTTCAAGAACAGCATTTCGCCCTTTTGTATTTTTTATATCTGTTTTAAAAAAAGTGCGAATATCTTGTGCTTTATCTAAAAATGCACGCACTTCTTTATAAAATCTATTTTTGTTTTTATATGCGCTAGCACTTAAAAATTTTGTTAATTGGTCAAAACTCATATAAACTGTTTTGCCTTTCTTTTGAGTTACATTCTTTTTCGCTAAATGCAATAATGTAAAAAACAAATCAAAATCTCGTGCAGTAAAATTATCATTAAATATTAATTCTGTATTTAAGCGATTATCATAAATTAAAATTTCTTTGGCGTTGTTTTTACTTGGTATTACAGCTAAATTATCAGCATTATTTTCACTTACAATCACTTTAAAATCCTTGTAAGCAAAGATTAAATTAATAGCGCACATTTTCTGCATTCTCCGTATTCTTAGAATGCGTCTATGCTAGCGCAAGATACATTAATGATAGATTAAATTTTGAAAATTAAGATTAAAATTTGCTAGTTTTTTAATTATTATATTTGTAATTTAGGGCGCATTAAATCGCTTTTAAGGCTAGTTTTGCTATCATCGCGCAATTTTTTTAGGGATATTTCAAGTGCGATTTTTTAAATATTTTATTAAAAACCTTTATCTTTGCGTTTTCGTTGGTGAAAAAGAATGCTCTATTTATGGCCAATTTGTCAAAAATGGTAAAAATTTAAATGCCATTCAAGCTGATTTTGAGATTGTAGGCGAGCATATAGATTTTAAGTTTAATGATTATGTTAAAAAACATTCAAAAGATGCAAATACCACTTACACCGCCTTGCTTTTAAACACGCCAAAACAATGGGCTTTGCCAGTTAGCGACCGCATCGGGTATAATAAATTTGGCGTAAATTTTAATGAGGTCAATGTTTTATCAATGCCTGGGGGTTGGAGCATTTTTATACCAAAAGATGAAATTCAAGCACAACTTCATTTTTTAAATGGCTTAAAAATAGATTTATTGTATTCGCCATTTTCTATTTTGTATGATAAGATAAATGAGTTTAGAGCTGATGAGCGCGTTACGCTGTATGCGTATATTCAAGGCGATAGTTGCGCGATGATGGTATTTAAAGAACTTGAAATGAAATTTGGCGCGTTTTACAATAATAACAGCGATAAAGGCGATGTAAAACAAGATGATGAAAATCTTGCGCCTATAAATATAGCAGAAATCGATAACATCATCGCAAAAGAAGATGATAAGTTTAACGCCCTAAACACTTTAAGCGAATTATCCACAGATAACGATATAGACACATTTGAAGATATTTCAAAAACCCAAGAATACGAAAGAAACGAAAGCGATGCGCAAGCTAATTTAGAGCGCCTTGGTCAATCAGGGCAAATGCTTTTAAATATCAAAGATGCTATAAGTGATTATTACAAAAATCCACTTTATGATTCAAATTTTGTAGAAAAAATAGTGATTTTTGATAGCACTGGCGCTATGGACGAGCAAAATTTAATAGACATAATCTCAAATGAATTATGCATAGAAACCATTGTTTTCAAAGCAGATAAATACAAAGATGCCCTAAATATAATCTCAAAAGAGTTGAAGGAATGCTAGGACAAAAACGCGCGAAGTCTTCTTATAGCTTCATACGCCCGCAGCCAAAGCCATTTTTTTCGCTTTTATCGCAGATTTGGATTTCGCTTATTTTATTTGTGTGTGTTTTATGTGTAAGCATTGATTTTATATTAAAATTTTACACAAATGATTTAGAAAATAAAAATTTACAAGCCCAAGAAAAATATAATAGCAGTGTGCGTAGCATCGCCAAAATAAAAGAAACCATCACACACTTAGAAAATGATTACCAAACCGCATTAAATATTTATACTCTAAATGATTCATTAAAACGCTCAGTTCGCAATATTTTTGATATAGTGCCTGATACTATCACGCTTGAATACATCTTGGTAAATACAAATAGCCTTGAATTACGAGGCAAAACCCCAAGCCGCGAAACATTTAATTTGCTGATGGAAGCACCATTAAAAAGTATTTTTTCTAGCGTGCATACTAGTTTTTATCAGTTAAAGGGTGGTTGGTTAAATTTTAGCTCCATTAGCACTCTAAACGAGCAGGATAAAAGCAATGAGTAAAGATCGCAATTTAGAAGAAATTGATGTTTTAAAACTAGTGCTTTATGTGCTGGCTTTTTTGCTTATATCTTTGAGTTTTGTTATGTTTTTGATAGTCCCAAGCATTAAAGACTATAAAAAAGCAAAAGCGCAGTATCACTCTAAAATGCTTAATCAATCGCGCATAGAGCAGATATTTTTTGCTAATGCAAATGATTTAGACGCACTAAAAACAAAAAACGCTAAAAGCCTAAATGCGATAATAAACACCTTTGATGAAAAGAAATTTCAAAATAAAGCAGGGGAATTTTTTAGCGATGTGCGCTTAAATCGTATGCCAAAAGAAGATGAAAACTCCACTTTTATCAATTACGAGCTTAATGTAACCGCGATGATGAGCACGCCTGATAAATTTTATGCTTTTATAGATTTTGTGAATAATTACGAAAATGTGATTTTGATTGATTTTCCAGTGGCTATGCGAGCAAATAGCGGTAAAATCGACACTAGCTTTAAGATAAAAGTTTTAGAAGCCAAAGAAAAAATTTAGTTTTAAGCAAAACTCTAAATTTTAAAATATTTATTTAAAATTTTAAGGCAAAAGCGATTATGCAAGGCATTATCTTAGAAAATCTTTGTGAATTAAAAAAAGCAAAAGCACTTTTGGCCTTTTCTCACGGCATCGATAGCACCGCGCTTTTTCATTTATTAAGACAAAATAATATCAATTTTGCTTGCGCGCTAATTAATTATAAAACGCGCCCTCAAAGCCTAAATGAATACATAAGCGCTAGGGCTTTGTGTAAGATGTATGGCGTGGAGTTTTTTAGCAAAGAGGCTGTGATTAGTGGTGGTAATTTTGAAAGCAAGGCGCGCAAAATCCGCTATGATTTTTTTTATGATTTATGCATTGAGCAAGGCTTTGATACGCTGATTTTAGCCCATCAATTAAATGATCTTTTTGAATGGTTTTTGCTCCGTCTTAGCAAGGGCGCAGGGCTTGCTAATGCCTTAGGATTTAGCTCATATAGCAAGTACGAAATTAAGCCAAAGTGCGATATTTTCATCGCTAGACCGCTAATTTATACATCGCGCGTTGAAATTTTAGAGTATTTACACAGCCATTATTATGAGTATTTCATTGATAGCTCAAATTTTAATCAAAAATATAGCAGGAATTTTTTTCGCCATAATTATAGTGATTCTTTTGTTAAGCTTTTTGCTAGCGGGTTAAAGGCTAGTTTTAAGGCCTTAGAGCGCGATAAAAAGGTGCTTTTGGGTGAGTTTGTTTATGAAAAAAGCCCATTTTTCATTTTAAAGCGTAGCCCTAGCGAGATTGATTTAATCGATAAGGCTTGTAAGCGTCTTGGTGTGGTTCTTAGCGCGTTATCTAGGGCTGAGGTTTTAAAGCAAAATGCCCTAGTAATTAGCCATAAAATCGCCATCGCAAAAAATGAAAAATTCATTTTCATAGCACCTTTTAGCAAAACGCAAATGCCAAAAAATTTTAAAGAAAAATGCAGGATATTAAAAATCCCACCTCTAATACGCCCATATTTATACGATAATACCGAGCTTTTAGCTGAAATTTCTACTTTTATTCATTAAAAATTTCAAGCCCATTTTGGCTTAGAGTGTAAATTTTATCTGCTATGCTTTTGGCAAATTTTAAATTATGAGAGCTAAAAATTATAGCACTTTTATGGTTTTTTAAAATATTTATTATTTTTTGTTTAAATGCTGTATCTAGCGCGTTTTCAGGCTCATCAAGTAACATAAGAGCTGGATTAAATGCTAAAACGCCAGCAAGTGCTACAATGCGCTTTTGTCCGTTTGAAAGCTTAAAGGGCGAGCAAGCCTGCAAATGCGAAATTTCAAGCAGTTCAAGGGTTTGGCTAGCTGTTTTTAAGGCTAAATTTTCAAGGATTTTAAAATTTGCTTTATTTTTGTTGATGGAGTTTGTAAGCACGCTAAATGCGACATCATCAAGCACATTTTGGCAAATAAATTGAGCATTTGAATCCTCAAACAAAAAGCCAATTTTATCTCTTATGCTCTCATAATCATCAAGCGAGGTTATGTTTTTATCAAAAAGCGTTATTTTACCGGTATTTTGGGCTTTTAAGCCAGCAATTATTTCAAGTAGGCTTGTTTTACCGCTACCATTTGGAGCGATGATGGCGATTTTTTCGCCTTGTTTTAAAGTTAAGTTTAAATTTGCAAAAATGCTTTTATCATCAAGCACAAGGCTTAAATTTTCTAAACTTAAAATCAAATTATAGCTCCCATTTTAAAAACCAAGCAAAGTGCGCAAAGTGCGAGCAGGGCGTAATCTTGCCTGTGTAGGTTTAGTTTTTGTGGGTTTAAAATATAGCCTTTGTAGTTTCTAGCTTTTAGCGTTTTTTGCGTGCTTTGTAGCTTTTGAATGGCTAAAATTAGTAAAAGAGCTAATAAATTAGCATAAATTTTATAGCCAAAAATACTAGTTTTTGGGCGAAATCCGCGCGCTTTTAGTGTGTTTTGTAGTTTGATTAAGTCTTTATTTAAAGAGCTGGTAAAACTAAGGCTAAAATATATTAAAGAGTTGATTTTTTTGCCTAAATTTAATGCGCTAAATGCCCGTAAAAACTCACTTTTATTTATGCCACTAAATAACAAAAGGCTAAAAAATATCAATAAATTTGAGCGTAAAAAAATAAGCCAGGCAAGATTATAATTTTGGCTTAAAAGCACGCTAGCAACGCTTAAAAGCACAAAAATATTTAAAATAAAAAGCCTTTTTAAAACTCTTGTGAGTTTATCTTTGCTAAATATTAAAGCAAAAATTAAAGGCGCAAAATAGCTGATAAAAACGCCATTACTAAGTGCTACGCCAAGACTATAAAGCATAAGTGCTATCAAGCTTGCACTATAATTTAGCGAGCCAAAATAACGCACTATTTGCGCCTTTTTACAAAATACAAGCCCGCAAAAATCAGCAAAATTATTATGATGGCAAAAAAGCCCTTAATTAGCTCGCTAAATACGCTGTTTTGGCCATCTTGGGTAAAATTTTCTACTTTTGGCTGAGTGCTTTGCTTATTTTGTGGTTGTTGGCTACTTTTATTAAAATCGCTAGTGTTATTTTGGGGTTTATTTAAGCTAATTTTTGTGCTTTTATAATGCCCTGCGCCTGCATTTATTGAGATTTCAAGTTCGTTGCTGTTTTGGCTTAATTTAGCTTTATTTAAAATAAAACTACCATTTTCATCGGTATTTTCTTTAAACACTTGGCTAGTATTTTGGATTAAAATTTCACAATTTTTACAAGGCGAACCGCCGTAAAAATATGCTTTTATATTTATTTGCGAGCCTTCATCTTTGGCAAAAATTTTAAGCGAATGAGCTAAAATTTCACTATAAAAACTAAAAAAACAAAATATTATAAAGATTTTTGGCATGGTAAAAACTCCGGATAAGTTTTAGCTATAAAACTAAGCAATAAAGCACAAATTAGCCCCTCAATCACGCATAAAGCACTATTTGTAAGTAAAACAAGGCTAGCAATTGCCCTAAACTCATCGCCATTTAATAATAAAACCGCGCTAAGCAAAATAGAGCTAATCGCCACAGGCACGAAGCCGGCTAAAAAATAAAATAATTTAGCTTTTAATGCGTTATTTTGATTGCCAAGGCGCACAAAATAAGCCCCAAAAATCGCTGGCAAGCCTATAATAAGCGCATTAACCCCAAGAGTGCTAAGCCCGCCAAAACCAAAAAATATGCCTTGAAATAAAAGCGCAACCAAAATGGATAAAAAGGCAAAACGCCCGCTAAATGCGCCAACTATTCCACCTAAAACTAAATGTAACGAGCTAGGGCCAAGCGGAAAATGCACAAATGAACCCACAAAAAATACCGCACTCATACAAGCTGTTCGCACTATATCATTTGGCTTGATTTTATAGAGCAAATACGCTGTAAGCCCGGCTGTGATAATGCCTGCTGGCACTAGTATTTCTGGTTTTAATACACCTTCGCTAATATGCATTTTTCGCCCTAATATTAAAATTTTAAATCTTG
>SPMW01000032.1 GCA_009827235.1 Candidatus Campylobacter infans
GGTGGTTTTGGGCTGGGTTTGTGGGTTCGCGGTGAGATTAAAGGGCAGGGTAGGTTGGCTAGTTAGCGTGGCACGAATGGCTAGCGGGGTAGGGCGGGCGCGGTTTGCTTTTTAAATAATGCTTGGCACGCGTGTTTGATAAAGGTGGGGCGAATTTGGATTTTGCGGGTGGGTTAAAAGAAAATTTTAAAATCTGCTTTTTGGTTAAGAATTCGGCGTGTGGTTAAAAGAAAATTTTAAAATTTTGGCGGTTTGGTGGATAAAAATTTGCGTGGCGCGGGTTTAAAATTTGGCGGATTTGTTGAATGAAATTTTAAAATTTTATTTTGGCTAGGAATTTGCGGGTGTGTGGGTTTGTGATGTTTTGAATGAAATAAAATTTTAAAATTTTATTTTGGCTAAGAATTTGGCGCGCGCGTTCTGGGTGGTTTGGGTGTTGCGACTGTGTGGCTGAGAATTTGTCGTGGGTTTAAAATTTGGGTGTTAGTTTGTGTGAGTTTTAACAAAATTAAAATTTTAAAATTTCATTTTGACTAAGAATTTGGCGCGAAATTTTAATGGCGTGGCGGGCGGTTTGGCTAGCTGTGTGCGCGCACGCGGGTTTTATAAAGGCGGGGCTAATTTGGGTTTTTAGTGCGTGGTTTAAAAATTAAATTTTAAGATTTGGTTTTGGTGGATAAAATATGCGTGGCGCGGGTTTAAAATTTGGCAGATTTGTTGAATGAAATTTGAAAATTTGTTTTTTTGGATTGTGGTTGAGAATTTGGCGTGGGTTTTATCAAAGCGGGGTGCGGGTTTAAAATTTGGTGAATTTATGAATGAAATTTTAAAATTTTGGTGTTTTGGCGGATAAAAATTTGAGTGGCGTGGGTTTGTGGTGTTTTGAACGAATTTAACATTTTAAAATTTCATTTTGGCTAAGAATTTGGCGTGTGGATTAAAAGAAAATTTTAAAATTTTGGGTTTTTTGCGTGTGGATTAAAAGAAAATTTTAAAATTTACGCGTTAAAGTGGGCTAGATAATTCACCTGCTTTGCGCTAATTTATTGAAGTTATTTTAATCTCTTTAAAAAGCAAAATGTAAAAGTGGATTAGAGAAAATCCACTTTAAATTAAATAAATTTTAAAATTTAAGGCATTAAATTTAATTATTTTAATCTCACCAAAACATCGCCCGTGCTGACATTTGCGCCTTTATTGATTAGCACTTCTTCTACTTGGCCATCTTTTGGGCTTTCTATGGCAATTTCCATTTTCATCGCTTCTAACACGATTAATTGCTGGCCGGTTATTACTTTATCGCCTGGTGCTACTAGCACTTTAAAGACGCTACCGCTCATAGAGGCGCAAATCTCGTTTTCATTGGCGTTTTGGCTGGTTTTTGTGCTACTTGGTTTTTTGCTAGCTGGCGTGCTATCGTCTATGCTGATATTTACATTATATTTACTACCATTTACGCTGATTTCATCGCCATCAAGGGCTACATGGTATTTGTTGCCATTTACATTTATGATGTATTTGCCATCGTTTGCGCTTGCGTTTTTGCGCACCATTACTTTGGCATTGCCTTTTAAAAATTCTAGCCCTTTTTCAGCACAAGCTGCTACTATAAATAAATTTTCATCGCTAGTTTCTAGGCCATTTTCTTGTAATTGTTTTTTGATGGTTGAGAGTGATTTTGCTGGGTCTTCGTCTGCTAGGTCGATGGCTGGGCGAGTTGTTGGGGCTAGGTTTAGTTGCTCGCTTGCTATTTTGATGATTTGCTCATCTGGCTTAACTGGTGTGGTGCCAAAATATCCTAGAACCATTCTGCCATAGCCATCGGCGATTTTTTTCCACTTGCCAAACATTACATTATTAAAGGCTTGTTGAAAGTAAAATTGACTTACAGGCGTTACGCTTGTGCCAAAGCCGCCTTTTTCTACAACCTCGCGCATAGCTTTGATAACTTGGGGGAATTTGTCTAAAATGTTATTGTCTCTCATCATTTGGGTGTTTGCGGTGAGTGCGCCTCCGGGCATAGGCGAAAAAGGTATGAGCGGGCTTACCATAGTGGCTTCTGGCGGTAAAAAATAATCTTTCAAGCAATCTTGTAAAACATCTTCATATTTTAGGATTTTTTCAGGATCAAGCCCGCCTAAATCGTAATTTTTTCCCTTTACGGCGTGGAGCATTGTGAGTATGTCAGGCTGGCTCGTGCCACCGCTTACGGGGCTTGCGGCTAAGTCTATGCCATCAGCCCCTGCTTCAAGGGCTGCTAAATAGCAAGCCACGCTCACGCCGGCTGTTTCGTGCGTGTGAAGGCGAATGTGCGTGCTTTCGCCTAGCAAGCTACGCGCCATTTTTATGGTATCATAGATTTTTTGCGGGCTACTTGTACCACTAGCATCTTTAAAGCACACGCTATCAAAGGCGATGCCAGCATTTAAAATTTGGCGAAGGATTTTTTCATAAAATGCCGCATCGTGCGCGCCTGTGCAATTTGGCGGTAAATCCATCATCGTAACTACCGCCTCATGGCTTAATCCGTGCGCTTTAATGCGCTCACCGCTGTATTCTAAATTTTTAACATCATTTAGCGCGTCAAAATTTCTAATAATATCTGTGTTATGCTTGGCAAACATTTTTGCGTGCAAGTCGATTATTTCGCGGCTGCCAGTATCTAGGGTAACTGTATTTACACCGCGTGCTAAGGTTTGTAGGCGTGTATCTTTGCCAGCTGCGTCCCTAAAAGCATCCATCATAGCAAAGGCATCTTCATTTAAGTAAAAATAAAGGCTTTGAAATCTCGCCCCGCCACCAAACTCAAAATGCGTTATACCCGCATCGCGCGCAGCTTGTACTGCTGGTAAAAAATCCTTTAATAAAACCCTAGCACCAAAGACGGATTGAAAGCCATCTCTAAATGTCGTATCCATCACATCGATGTATTTTTTAGCCATTGTAGCCCCTTTTGAAAAATTTGCGAAGTTTAGCGAAAAATTACTACAAATTGCATTAAAATTTTTTAAAAAACTGCGTAATTTTGCTACAATCTGGGCTATTTTTTTAAAGTATAATTCTTAAAATTTTAAAATTTAAGGGCAAAAATGAAAAAAATCGTGCTTTTTGGAGCTGTGCTTATAGTGGCGTTAGCGATGTTTTTGGCTGTTGGTTACGAGATGAAAGTAGCTAGGTATGATTTTAAGGGTCAAAGCGTGGATAAAAATGTGAGCATGCAAGATTTTGATGGCTTTTTTAAGGTGGTTTATTTTGGGTATATGTTTTGCCCTGATGTTTGTCCTACAACGCTTGCGATGGTATCAAGCGTGCTAGAAGAACTTGATGTAAAAGATGTTAAAATTTTATTTTTTACCGTTGATTTGGAGCGCGATGATATAAAAAGTTGTGATGAATTTGCCAAATATTTTTATCAAAATGCGCTTTGTATTCGCGTAAATGATGAAAATAAGCTAAAAAAAATGGTAAAAAATTATGGCGCAAAATATGAAATAAGCAAGGCAAATAATGAATACATCGTGGCGCATTCGCCTTTTATTTATTTGCTTGATGAAAAAGGGCGCTTTATTAAAGAAGTAACAAACCTAACATATGAAAATCTCAAAAACGAGCTAGCACAGCTAAAAAGGGCTAAATAAGATTATTTGCGCCTTAGCAAAAAAGCTAAGCTTTGAAATTTTAGGTTTAAAATTTAGGTGCAAAAAAGCTAAGCTTTAAAATTTTAAGTTTAAAATTTCAAACAAGCTTAAAATTTTAATGCCGATTTTAGCGTAATATCTGGCTTTGTGAGCCATTTGCGCTGTGGTAGATTAGGGTGGAGTTTTTGCGCGCATAATACCTTAATAATAATTTTTGTAAAACTGCTTGCGTTGATGGCTTAAACCACGCGTTATTGCTAATTAGAGCTAGAATTTCTGGCTTGCTTTCATAAAATTCTGGCCTTGTGCCCTCATAACAAATCGCCACACGCATACTAACGCCGTCTATTTGAATGTTTTCTGGCATTTTAGCACTAGCAAAATCGCTAGCGCCAGCAAAAAATTTAGCATTTATAAAATCTCGCATAAAATTTGGCAAAGGAATTTGCTCGCCAAAAGGCACTAAAATATATTTATCAATGCGCTTAAACGCGCCTTTATCATAAAAAAATGCCGAATTATAATTTAAGTTGTTATCAAAACCTATCGCGCCCGCTAAAATCGCTATTTTTTGGGATTTTTCGAGTAAAATTTTATGTAAATTGGAGTTAGATGAGAGCGAAAAAGCAAAGGTGGTTTCAGGCAAAATCACTAATCTTGCGTTTTGAGATATTGCTTGATCGATGGCGTTTAGATTGGCTTTTATTATGCTGGCTCTTGCGCTTTTGCTCCATTTTTCTTTTTGGCTAAATTGCGGCGGGTTTAAGTATACTTTAAATGGCGTTATTTTCGTGCTTGGCTTGCCTATTAGAATGCTTTGAAGGGGCGTGTTTAAAAAAGGCAGGCTAAAATTTAGCCAATTAAAGCCAAAAGGGTGGATAAATTGCGCACAAAATAAAGCCACGCTTAAAAATATTATTTTTAAAAACTTTTGAAATTTTAATTTTAAAATTTTAATGCTAATTAGATAAGAAATTTTAAAAATCAAAAAACAAAATGCAAAAATAATCCCATATAAGCACGCTATGGCAATGATTTCAAATGGTATTAGCCAAGCAAGTTCAAAATAAATTAAGCTATAAGCAATCCAGTAAAACCAAAAAATGCCTATAAAAAATCCACCCCAAAACCAAGTGCTAGCATTTGGATTGCGCGTTAGCATACAAACAAATCCTATTATAAATAAAGCGCAAGCAAAACTAGCCACAAAATCATAAAAACGCCCAAAATAACCTTCAAATAAAGCAAAAAATATAAAAGCACTCATCAAAAGCGCATTTATAAAGCCTATTTTTATAAATTCTAAGCTAAAATGCGCCCTTAAATTTTTTTTAAAGGACACAAATGCAAGGGGATTTTTTAAGCTCATTTTTACCTCTAATCGTGCTTTTTGCGATATTTTGGTTTTTGGTTATTAGACCTCAGCAAGTGCAACAAAAAAAGCACAAAGCTATGGTAGATGCCTTAGAAAAAGGCGATAAAATCATCACAAATGGCGGGATAATCTGCGAGGTGCTAAAACCAGAAGAGGATTTTATCAAAGTTAAGCTTAATGATGAAGTGGTTGTGCGCTTAGATAGAGCTTTTGTGGCTAAAAAATACGAGCCGTTAAATACCCAGAGCAAAGAAGCTGAAAGCAAACTTAAATGATAAAAGGTAAAATCGGCTATAAGCTAGTGGTGCTGATTGTCGCGGCACTTTTTGGCTTTGGGCTTAGCGCGCCCTCGTTTTTTAATATGCAAAATGGCCCTAAAATTACACTAGGGCTTGATTTGCAAGGTGGTTTGCATATGCTTTTGGGCGTAGAAACTGATGCTGCAATTGAGAGCAAGATAAAATCCATAGCTTCAAGCATTCGCTATTTTTCTAACAAAAATGATATTTTGATTGATGGATTAAAAGTAAATGATGGTTATGTGCGTTTTAGCTTACTAGATAGCGATGATGAGCCTAAAATAGATGAAATGCTAAGACAAATAACTGGCTTAAAAATAGAAAAACAAGCCCTAAATTACGAGCTTTGGCTAAGCGATGAAGAAAAATTAAGCACGGCTAATTATGCCTTAGAGCAGGCTGTGGAGGTTATCCGAAATCGTTTGGATTTATTTGGCTTGGCTGAGCCAACAGTGGCTAAGCAAGGCAGTGAAAATATTTTAGTAGAATTGCCAGGCATTAAAAGTGCCGATGATGAACGCAGGGCGCTTGATTTGATAGAAAAAGCAGCGCACTTGCAATTAATGGCATTAGATGAAGAGCGTCAAAGTATGGCAAGCACGCTAAGCCCAAAAGAAGCTAGCCAATACGGCGATGTGATTTACCAAGATGCCAAAGATCCGCAAATAAAATACCTTATAAAAGAATTAGCCGTGCTTGATGGCTCTATGCTAACTGATGCGCGCGTGGCTTTTGATCCACAAAACAACCAGCCTATTATAAATTTTAGTTTAAATGCTGAGGGTGCGCGCATTTTTGGGGATTTTACGGGCGCAAATGTGGGCAAGCGTTTGGCTATCGTGCTTGATAAAAAGGTGTATTCAGCCCCTGTGATAAATGAGCGCATAGGTGGTGGTAGCGGGCAAATCAGCGGTGGATTTAGCGTTGAAGAAGCCCATGATGTGGCGATTGCGTTGCGTTCTGGTGCGTTATTAGCCCCTGTAAAAATGCTAGAAAAACGCTCTGTTGGGCCAAGTTTAGGACAGCAAAGCATAGAGCAAAGTATGCTAGCTTTGATTAGCGGTGCGATTTTGGTTATAGCTTTTATGGTTGTAGTTTATGGATTAGCCGGCGTGATAGCAAATATCGCCCTTGTGGTAAATATTTTAATGCTAATAGCTATTATGGCGTTATTTGGTGCTACTTTAACCCTGCCTGGTATGGCTGGTATTTTGCTAACTGTGGGTATGGCTGTGGATGCAAATGTGATTATAAATGAGCGCATTAGAGAGCTTTTGCGAAGTGGGCTTAGCATAAAAACTAGCATACAAAAAGGCTATGAAAATGCAATGAGCGCGATTGTGGATTCTAATTTAACCACTCTTATAACCTCAGTTGCCTTATATGCTTATGGCACCGGGCCTATTAAGGGTTTTGCAGTAACTATTAGCATAGGCATAATTGCTTCTATGATTACAGCTATTTTAGGCACGCATGGCATTTTTGATTTAATAGGCGATAAAATTCAAAAATCAGGCAATACAAAATTATGGTTTGGCTATAAAATAAAAGCAAAAGGATGCAACAATGCAAGTATTTGATTCATCGCGCATTTATGCTTTTATGCGTTATAAAATGATGTATTTTACACTCTCAGCCTTGCTTGTTTTAGCTAGCATTTTTTGCCTTGCTACTAGGGGGCTAAATTACGGCATAGACTTTGCTGGCGGGACTTTGGTGCAAGTAAAATACACAAATGCCAATGCGCCTATTGAGCAAATTAGAGAAGCATTAAATGCTAATGAAATAACAAAAGGTGCTTCTGTTACGGAGTTTGGCGGTAAAGATGAGGTGGTGATTCGCTACACAAATACTAGTGATGATGTAAGTTCTGATCCGGCTTTGTTTGTGGGCAATTTATTAAAAAATACAGGCTCATTAGAGGTGCGCCGTGTGGATGTAGTAGGGCCAAAAGTAGGCGCTGAGCTAAGACAAAAGGGCATAATGGCATTAAGTGTTTCTATTGTGCTAATTTTAATATATGTGGCTTTTCGTTTTGAGTGGCGTTTTGGCATAGCAGCTATTATTTCACAAGCGCACGATATTATAATAGCACTTGGGGTTATTTCATTTTTGCGCCTTGATGTAAATCTTGATACTCTTGCGGCCTTGCTTACGATTTTAGGATATTCGCTAAATGATACTATAATAGTATTTGACCGCATTAGAGAAGGTGTAACAAACTCAAAATCTAATGATTTAAATAAAAATATCGATGAGAGCATTTCAGCCACACTTTCGCGCACCTTTATGACCTCTGTATCTACGCTTTTAGCGGTGCTTACTTTGTTTTTCTTTGGCGGAGATATGATTCATGGCTTTTCTATTATTATGATAGTTGGTATTGTAGTAGGTACGGCTAGTTCTATATTTATAGCAGCGCCTAGCCTTGTGTGGTTTGGTTTTGATATTAGCAGATACAGAGCGCATTTAGCAGACAAACAGCGCAAAAAAGCCGAAAAAGAAAAATTGCGCGCATTATATGAAAAAGGCAGTGTGTAAGCGCATAAAAGCCGTGAGCTTAGATTAAAATTTTATAAAATTAAATGAAATTTTAATCTAAAAAGCGCGCTCTTTGTGGTATGTTTGCTAGATTTGCTGCGTGGGTAGGGCTTTAAAGCATAATTAAAATTTTAATTAATTAAATTATAAAATTTTAACGCCTAAGAATGAAAATGCCATGAAAATTGACGCTATTTGCAAAAATACAAATTTTAAAATAATATAAATCAAGGATAAAAGATGAATTGGAGCAGGGTTATTTATACTTTTTTTGCGCTAATGAGCTTAACTACGGTGGCTGGGTTTTTATATGATAAAAATGAAATCACGCTTTTTGTAGCAGCTAGTGTTAGTTTGATTTCTACTTTATTAAAAATTGGCGTTAGAAATATGCTCTCAGCTGAGCTTTTTGCTAGTTCTTTGGTGGCTGATTTGCATTTAATACCAGCTTTTGTAATGCATGTAACGGGCGGGAGCGCTACTATTGTTTATGCATTGGCTATTGGCGCAGCGGTTGCTAATGTGTTTTCTATGAGCTTGATTTTAGTAGAAGCAGACCGCACAAGAGATGAATATTAAAATTTATTAAATCCTTAAAACATACAAAAAGGTCAAAAATGCACGCATACAATCCACAAGAAATAGAAAAAAAATGGCAAGAAATTTGGCTAAGTGAAGGCTATGCCGAGCCAAGCGATGATTATAGCAAAAAGAAAAAATATATTTTAAGTATGTTTCCGTATCCTAGCGGGCGTTTGCATATGGGGCATGTGCGAAATTACAGCATAGGCGATGCGCTTTCACGCTATTACCGCTTGCGTGGGTATAATGTGCTTCAACCAATTGGCTTTGATAGTTTTGGTATGCCAGCTGAAAATGCTGCCATTAAGCACGGCATTCATCCTAAAAAATGGACTTATGAAAATATAGCTTATATGAGTAAAGAGCTAGATAGCTTAGGGTTTAGCTTTTCAAAGCGTAGAATGCTAGCAACTAGCGATGAAATTTACACTCGCTGGGAGCAAGAGTTTTTCATAAAAATGTATGAAAAGGGTTTGGTTTATCAAAAATCAGCCATAATAAATTGGTGCGAGCATGATGGCACCGTGCTAGCAAATGAGCAAGTAGAAGATGGCAAATGCTGGCGCTGTGGCAATGAAGTAATACAAAAACAAATGCCAGGATATTACCTAAAAATCACGCAATACGCTGGTGAATTGCTAGCTTGCTTAGATGAGCTTAAACAAAAATGGCCAAATCAAGTTTTAACTATGCAAGAAAACTGGATAGGGCAAAGTTTTGGCGTGGAGTTTGGCTTTAAGTTTGATGAGCAAAGTAAGGCTAAATTAGGCGGCAAAGATGGATTTAGCGTATTTACCACGCGCCCTGATACTGTTTTTGGTATGAGCTATGCTGCTCTTGCGCCAGAGCATGAGGTAGTAAAATATTTGCTTAATCACAACTTGCTAGATGAGCAAAAACAAAATCATTTAAAGCAAATTTTAAATCAAAGCCCAAAAGAACGCCAACAAGCCGATAAAGATGGCGTGGATTTAGGCATTTTTGTGCTTCATCCATTTAGCGGGGAAAAAATCCCTGTGTGGTGTGCTAATTTTGTGTTAAATGAATACGGCGGCGGAGCTGTGATGAGCGTGCCTGCTGGCGATGAAAGGGATTTTGAGTTTGCTAGTAAGTTTGCTTTGCCTATTATAAATATTTTTGATGATAAATCCTTGCCATATACGCAAAAAGACGCAACTTATATAAATTCTAGCTTTTTAAACGGGCTAGATTATAAACAAGCAAGCCAAAAAATCATAAGCGAGTTTGAAAATCAAGGCATTGGCAAGCGCGTGCTAAATTATAAATTGCGCGATTGGGGCATTTCTAGGCAACGCTACTGGGGCGCGCCTGTGCCTATGGTTCATTGTGATGATTGTGGGCTGGTGTGCGAAAAGCTTGAAAATTTGCCTATTACTTTACCTGATGATGTGGTAATTACTGGCAAGGGCAATCCTCTTGATACTCACCCAAGCTGGAAATTTTGTAAATGCCCAAAATGCGGTAAAGACGCAATTAGAGAAAGCGATACTATGGATACTTTTTTTGAGAGTTCGTGGTATTTTGCGCGCTTTGCTAGTGATGAGCGCACCTGGGATAAATGTGCTTTTGATGAAAAAAGCGTAAATTACTGGATGAATGTAGATCAATACATCGGCGGGATTGAGCATGCTATTTTACACCTTTTATATGCTAGATTTTTTCAAAAAGCACTTAGGGATTTGGGATATTTAAGAGATAGCGAGCCTTTTAATGCTTTATTAACGCAAGGTATGGTGCTAAAAGATGGTGCTAAAATGAGTAAAAGTAAGGGCAACACAGTAGATCCTGATGAAATAATTGCTAAATATGGCGCTGATACTGCTAGGCTTTTTATACTTTTTGCTGCTCCGCCACAAAAAGAGCTTGAATGGAATGATAGCGCGGTTGAGGGCGCGTTTAAATTTATAAATCGTCTTTATGAGCGCGCTAAAAATGTTAAAATTTCTAAGAGCTTGCCTGTGATTAAGCATGAAATTTTAAATCAAAATGAAAAATATGCGCGCTTAAAAATTTATGAAGCCTTAAATAAAGCAAGCGAAGTTTATGAAAATACCTTTGCGTTTAATACCCTAATAGCTGCTTGTATGGAGGCTTGCAATGCCTTAAATGCTCAAAATAATAGCGATATTTGGAGCGAGGGATATTATATAATTTTAGCACTTTTAGAGCCGATAATTCCGCATGTTTGTGCTGAGCTTAGCCAAATTTTATTTGAGCGTGAAAATCTCAAAAACATAGCTAATGTTAAAATTTTAAACGAGGTTTTTTTAAGCGATAGTATTAATTTGGCTGTAACCATAAACGGCAAGCTAAGAGCTGAAATTAGCGTGCCAAGCGATGCAAGCGATAGCGATATTTTGCATTCAGCCAAGCAAGCTGTTTTTAAATGGCTAGATGGCAAGCAAATAATAAAAGAAATAGTGGTGCCAAAAAAGCTCGTAAATATCGTTGTAAAATAAATTTTAATTATTTAAAATTTGCTCTTTTGTAGGTTTTTGATGAAAAAATATTTTTTATTTATTTTTATTTTATTTTTTAGTGCTTGTGGCTATCAACCCGTAAGCAAAATAAGCCAAAACACGCTAGGGGATAATGTATTTGTCGAAGTTTTGGTTTCTAAGAGCGACCCACAAAACTCAGTGGCTGTAAAAGATGGCATTCGCAATGTAATCATAAAACGCTTAGGGCGCGATTTAACCAGCAAAGAAAACGCCGACACAACAATAATTGCAAGCATTAAAAGCATAACCTTTATGCCACTTGCTTTTGATGCTTATGGCTATGCAAATGGCTATAAAACTAGCGTTGTTTTGGCTTATGAGTTGCGTTTTAAAAATGGCTTGGTTGATGTATTAACGAGTGAGGGCGAATATGATTTTTATATCACGCGCAAGGTCGAAGGCACGGAATTTACAGACTCTGTAATTAGCAATGAAGAGCGTTACCGCGCCATAACAAAAGCTAGTGAGGATTGCTTTGATGAATTAGTCGCAAAGCTAGCAATGCACGGCTTAAAATCGCAAAATTAAGGCTAAAAATGGCAAGCATAGTAAGCGAAGTAATTAAAGATACAATAAAAGAAAGCACTTTGCGTGGCATTACGCTCACACCGCAAAATTATCAGCAACTTTTTTGTGAAATGTCTAAAAAACGCGGTCTTAGTTCGCCTGAGTGTAATAAATTAAATGAATATATTTCTAAACTTGATGTAAGCTATCAAAATGAATTGAAAAAAATGTCCGTTCGCAATGAAGGTGAGCTGTTTTTTTACCTTAGTTCGCGCTTAAATAGAAGCAAAAATGATAGTGGCTCAAAGCTACTTAACCCACTTTGGATGCTAACAAAACGCATTTTAACTAGCATAAAATTACTCCACAACAAAAAAGCAAGCGCGCTAGCAAGCACAACCTTACAAAATCTTGATGGTAAATTAAATGAAACAAATATAAATTTAATAAAAGATAAATGGTTTGATTTTTTAAATACTCACGATGATGGTTATTTAAAGCCACTAGAAAAATACGGAGTAAGCGCAAATGACGATTTACGCGATATAATTCATAATATTTTAAATGCTGATTTAGATTATGCTGTAAGCAAAGATTATGGCTTGATTGCTAAAATTTTAATTACTTCACTTTCCCCTAGCATTACAACCGAGCTAGATGATGAGCTAGCCGAGCTTAGCAAAAGTATTTCTAATGCGCCTGAACTTATAGAAAATAATAATTTTCAAGGCAATATTAAAAAATTTATCTCCAAACGCATAAGCGTGGATAAACAAGCCTTTAAAAGCAAGATTGAAATTTTAGACAAAATTTTAGATGATACACAAAATCAAATAGATGCTTATATTAAAAAATTTGGTGGCCAAAACGACACTAGCTTAACCACAATTAGACAGGATTTAAAAAAGCTAGACACAAAAGATGAATACAAAAACATCAAAACCAAGCTTGAAGATATGGCTTTTAGAATAAACACTAGTTTAGAGGATTTTTTATCTCGCTTGAATAGCTCTAAAAATACTATCCAGTCGCTAAAAGAGCAGATTAAAGAGCTACAAATTCAGCTTGAAAAAACGGCCGCACAAGCTACAAATGATTTTTTAACCGGACTTTATACAAAGCGCGCTTTTGAGAGTGAATTAGAGCGCATAGAAGATGAATATAAAAATAAGCATTTGCCTTATTGTTTGTGCTTTTTTGATGTGGATCATTTTAAAAATATAAATGATACTTATGGGCATAGTGCTGGCGATGTAATACTATCTAAAATCGGGCAGATAATTGCTAAAAGCTCGCGCGGGATAGATATTTGTGCGCGTTTTGGTGGAGAAGAATTTGTGGTGATTTTACCTCTTTGTGAGTTAAAAAATGCAAGAGAATACGCCCAGCGCATAATAAATGCGGTTAGAAATTTTGAGTTTATTTATAAGGGGAGCAAGTTTAGCATTACTATGAGCTGTGGCATAGGCGTAAGAGAGCATTGTGCTAGCGCGCAAGCGTGCTTGGATTTTGCTGATTCAATGCTTTATGCTGCTAAGCACGGTGGCAGGAATTGTGTAAAAGATGAAAGCGATATTAAGGTTTAAGCTTTTGTGGCTTGAAATAAACTAAAATTTGGGGGTAAAGATGGATTTGGTTTTATTTATTACTTTATGTGTGGCAGCTATTGCTATTATAGCACTTGGCGTGCTTTTAGGTCAGTATTTTAACCTAGATAAAAAATATAAAATTTTAGAAAAATTTGGCAATGAGCTAAGTATGCAAAATATGACCTTAGAAGCTAATATCAAGCATAAAGATGAAATGCTAAATGAACAAAAAGCGCGCTATGAAAAGGATTTAAGCGATTTAAATGTAAATTTGAGCAAATTTTATGAAGCTAATTTACAAAAAGTAAGCGCTGAGCTTTTGAACCTAAATGCCAAAGAAATTAGCCAGCATTCAAGCAATATAGTAAGCGAGGTTTTAGAAAAAGAAATAAAACCTTTGCGCGAGGCTATGGATAAATATAGTAAAGAAAATGTGCGCTTAAATGCTATTTTTGATGCAAATTTTCAAGCACTTTCTAAGGCCACAGATGAAATAGGCAAAAAAACAGCCCAGCTAGCAAGTGCTTTGCGCGGTAATAAAAAAATCGTTGGGAATTGGGGCGAAACTCAGCTTGAATTGGTGCTTGAAAACAGCGGTTTAAAAGAAGGGCAAAATTATCAAAAGCAAGTTTATTATGTAGATGATGATGGCAAAAAGCGCTTTTTAGATGTGGTTGTGGATTTTGGCGTTAATAAAAAGGCTGTAATTGATGCTAAATGTTCGCTGGTGCATTATTTAGATTATATAAACGCTAGCGATAATGACGCAAAAATTACAGCCATCAAAGAACTAGCAAAAGACCTTAAAAACCACATAGATATTTTAGCCCCAAAAGATTATCAAAAATACAGCAAAGATGTATATGATTATGTTTTTATGTTTATTCCAAATGAAAATATCTTGCAATTAGCTATGCAAAGTAATTCTAATTTATATCAATACGCCTATGAAAAAGGTATATTTTTAACCACGCCTTTGACTATGCTAATGGCTTTACGCACTGTTTATTTGTGCTGGCAAAATCTAAAAATGGATGAAAACTCACGCCAAATTTTAGAGCTAGCTGGTAATTTGTATGATAAATTTTATGGTTTTGTTTTAGATTTTGATACCATCGAGCGCAATATCTCAACCCTAAGCAAAACTTACGAAAACGCCAAAAATAAGCTAAGCACAGGCAAGGGCAATGTGATAAAACGCATTGAGGATTTAAGATATTTGGGCGCAAGAGCTAGTAAGGATAAGAGTTTAAAAGATAAAATAGATTATGGCGATGAATGCGAGATTGTAGAAATAAATCCGCAAAATGAAGATAAAAATATTGCTAATTTGGAATTTAGCTCAAATGCTAGCGTAAATGATGAGGGTTTTTTGGCTCCAAAAAGTAATTTAAATGAAATTTCAAATAATGCCACAAGTTTAAATAGCGATATTTTAAATGATAACGCAAACGAACAAAAAGCAAGCTCTCAAAATAATCTAGCCTCACAAAACATACAAATAGAAATGCTAAATAAAAGCAAGCAAAATGAAGAAGAGGTTAAAACAATCCGCAAAAAAGGTTTTAAAATTTGCGAACCAAATGAGCAAAATCAAAATTTACAAGCAAGCGATGAAAGTAGCAGCAAACGAAACCTAAAAGCCAGACAAAGCAAGCAAAATGTGCAATTAAATGGCGCAGCATTTAGCATTAGCGATGCAAATTAATGCCTAAAAATATTATTATTTTAACCACAGGCGGGACGATCACAGGCCATAAAACAGCAGGGCCAAATAGCACATATGAGAGCGCGAAATTAAGTTTTGATGAGGTTTTTTCGCCCGCCTTAAAAAAGTTGGCTTCTAAAATTTTAAATATAAATATAAATATAAAAAATATCCTTAACATCGGTTCGCAAGATATGAATAATCAGCATTTGCTAAAACTTGCAAAACAAGTCCAGCAAGCAAGTAAGCAAAATGATGGTGTGGTGATTATTCACGGCACAGATAGTATTGAAGAAAGCGCGTATTTTTTAAATTTAGTGCTAAAAACTAGCGCAAATATTGTTTTAACAGGCTCTATGCACACTAAGGATTCTTTGGTGTTTGATGGCGTGGCTAATATCTATGGTGCGCTTATAGTAGCTAGTAGCCAAAATGCTAAAAATTTGGGCGTTTTGGCTGTGTTTGATAATAAAATTTATAGCGCAAGGCAATTATACAAAACGCATTCTCGTAGCCTTGGGGCATTTAGTGGTCAAATAGGAATGGTTGTAGATAATAAGGCGATTTTTTATTTTCAAAGCAGCAAAGATCACACCTTAAATACGCCTTTTGATATCGCAAAAATAAATAATTTAGCCAAAGTTGATGTGATATATATTTGTGCTGATTTTAATGAAAAACTTTATGATTTTAGCCAAAGCGATGCTGTGATTTTATGTGCTATGGGAAATGCGAATTTGCCCAAAAATGCGCTAAAAACGCTTAGCAAGCTAAAAATTTTAAAAGTTAGAACCAGCAGGACAAACGCAGTAGATATTAGCAAAGATGGCGAAATAGATGATGAAAAATTTGGCTTTATTCGCGCAAATGATTTGGCCGCTTCAAAGGCTAGAATTTTGCTTATGTGCGCTCTTAGCCAGACAAAAAACGCAGAGATTATCCAAGGCTTTTTTGATAGATTTTAGGGCAATTTTATTTTTTTGCGTTATAATTGCGGGATTTTTGATTAAGGATAGGCAATGACACAAAAAGAACTAGATGCTTTGATGGGTTATGATGCTAGCGATGAAGATAGCCAAGCTGATACCAGCGCAGATGATACAAGCAAAAGCCCTAGCAATGAAATTTCAAGTGATTTTAAGATAAACTCAGATGCTAATTGGCCGCCTCCACCACCAACAGCCGATCATAAAATGGTTCAACAATTAGATGATGTTACAAAAGATAGCGAAGAAAAAGCCACCCAAGTGCTTGATATGATTGATGCTTTAAATGCAATTTTAACAGATAGCGAGGCACAAGCCAACGAGGTGAAAGAATTGCTAAATAAAAATTTAGATATTTTTAGCAAACTAATAGATAAATTTCCTCATATTTCTACCTTTGTTACTCTAAAAGACGAAAACCAAAACGCAGTA
Source organism: Candidatus Campylobacter infans (assembly GCA_009827235.1). GTDB lineage: Bacteria > Campylobacterota > Campylobacteria > Campylobacterales > Campylobacteraceae > Campylobacter > Campylobacter infans. The sequence goes on from SPMW01000032.1 coordinate 16,180, forward strand.
AATAAAGTAGATGAAATAATTAAAAAGCTTCAAAACGGCCAAGATGATTGTATGTCTGTAATGGATGTGATGCAATACCAAGATATCCATCGCCAAAAAATAGAACGCGTAATTAATGTAATGCGTGCGCTTATTAAGTATATGAATAGTTTATTTGAAAGCGATGTAGATGATAAAAAACGCCCACCAAGCGCAGTGTATTTAGATGGTGATAAAACCGATAATTTAATGAGCGATGAAGATATAGAAGCCTTAATCAATTCTTTTGCTAAAAAATAATAGTAATGAAAAAACCAGAGCTATTATCACCAGCGGGCAATCTAACTAAGCTTAAAATAGCACTTGAATACGGCGCTGATGCGGTGTATGCGAGTGTGGGGAGCTTTTCTTTAAGGGCTAGAAGTGGCAAAGAGTTTGATTTGGAGAGTTTTAGCGAGGGTGTGCGCTATACGCATTCTAAGGGCGCTAAATTTTATGCCACTTTAAATGCCTTTGCCTTTAATGGACAAATAGAGCCATTAAAACGCCACATAAAAGCTATGGCAGAAATGGGCGTTGATGCTTTTATTATCGCATCGGCTGGGATTATGAGCCTTGCAAAAGAATTAGCCCCAAATATACAAATTCACCTCTCAACCCAAGCAAATGTAATGAATTATTTAGATGCTAAGGTCTATATGGATATGGGCGCGCGCCGTATTGTGTTGGCAAGAGAGCTTAGCTTAAAAGATGTGGTTTTGATTAAAGAAAAGCTACCAGAGCTTGAAATAGAGATATTTTGCCATGGTTCTATGTGTTTTGCTTATTCTGGGCGTTGTTTAATCTCAGCCGTGCAAAATGGCCGTAGCTCAAATCGTGGCGCGTGCGCAAATGATTGCAGGTTTGCTTATAATCTTTATGCTCATAATGAAAATAGCGGAGTGCTTTTTAAGATCGAGCAAAACGAGCAGGGCACGCATATTTTTAATTCAAAGGATTTAAATTTAAGTGCGCATATAGAACAAATTTTAAAAAGCAACGCCATCGACAGCTTGAAAATCGAAGGACGCACAAAAAGCGAATATTATGTAGCTTGCGCTACTAGGGCTTATAGAATGGCTATTGATGATGCGATGAGTGGAAATTTTAGACCAGAGCTTTATGCTGATGAGCTAAATACGCTAAAAAATCGCGGTTTTAGCGATGGGTATTTGATTTCGCGCCCTTATGAAAAAACAGATATGCAAAACCTTGACACAAATATTTCAGAAGGCTTGGCGCAAGTGGAGTGTTTTAGTCAAGATGCTAAGAGTTTTTTGGCTAAGGGGCAAATTTATTTAAATAAAGATTATGAAATTTTAGCTCCCCTAAGCGCTAAATTAAAGCCCTTTAAAGATGAAATAGGTGAAATTTTTGAGCGCGATGGTAGGTTTTATCTGCGCTTTTTTAAGCTGCTTAGCGTAAATGGTAAAGAATTTAATGAAATCCACAGCGGCAATACCAACGCCATTTTACTACCACAAAATATGCCAGCTTTTAGCTTTTTGCGCAGTAGAATTAATAAGTGAGCTAAGTTATGCGCATTAAAATTTTAATAATTTTGAGTGCGGTTTTGTTTTTTGTGGCTTGCGAAAATAAAAGAGAGCATTTTAGCGTAAATACAAATGAACGCTTTGTTAGCACTTATGAAGCAAGCACACAAATTTTAAAATTTGAAGGCGTAAATAAGCCTTTTGTGCTGTTTTTTTTCAGCAAGGATTGTGCTGTTTGTGCTGAGCAAATCCCTGTATTAAATGAAATACAAAAAAGCAGCGAGGCCAAGATAATAGGAATTTTAAATTACAAAACTAATAAAGCCGATGATATAAAAATGCTAAAAAGCAAGGGCGTTGAGTTTTCTACCATAAATGATGCAAAATCTGTAAAATATTTTTCAAATATTATAGGCGGAGTTTTTGGCACGCCTGTGAGCGTGATATATTCAGCAGATGGTAAAGAAAAACAGAAATTTTTGGGTTTGTATTCAAAAGCAGCTTTTATGAAAGAATTTTAAGCTAAACAAGGATAAAGCAAATGAAAACTAATCAAAATGGCGTGCTTAGAGCCTTTGGCGAATGGGAAGAACAAGAGCTTTTAATGCTGTCTTTACCGCATGCTAAAAGCGACTGGGCGCCGTATCTTAGCCAAATAACCGCATCTTATGTGGAATTTGCAAATGTGCTTTGTAGATATCAAAATTTACTTTTAATCGCCCCTGACGAAAAATATTTTGAGCCATTTAAGCACATAAAAAACGCCAGCTTTTTTAAATGCGCTACAAATGATACTTGGATAAGAGATTATGGCGCCATAGATGTTTTGGGCGAAAATGGCGCGTTTAGCTATGATTTTAGCTTTAATGCTTGGGGCGGTAAGTTTGAAAGCGGGCTAGATGATAATGTAAATGCTTTATTGTTTGAAAGTGGAGCCTTAAAAGGTGAGCTTAGGCGCGTGCCATTCGTGCTTGAAGGCGGTAGTGTAGAGTTTAATGGGCGCGGAGTTTTACTAACAACTAGTAAATGCTTGCTAAATGAAAACCGCGCGCATAGCGATAAAGGCGCGCTTGAAATTAAATTAAAAGAATTATTCAATTTAGAGCGCATAATTTGGCTAGATCACGGAGAAATAATAGGCGATGATACCGATAGCCATATAGATACTCTTGCGCGCTTTGTTAATGAAAAGGTTATAGTTTATTGTGCTTGCGATGATAAAAATGATGCACATTTTATGCCACTTAAAGCTATGGAAAATGAGCTAAAAAATAGCGGATTTGAGCTGGTGCCGTTATTTTTACCGCGTGCTTTGGAGTTTATGGGGCGAAGGCTTGGGGCTACTTATTGTAATTTTGTTTTTATAAATGATGCTTTAATAGTGCCAACTTATGGAGATAAAAAAGCCGATGAGCGCGCGCTTGGCACGCTTAGAGAGGTGGTTAAAGACAGAGATATTATAGGCGTAGATGCTAGGATTTTTATACGCCAAAATGGTAGTTTGCATTGTAGCTGTCAAAACCGCTTTAAAGCAGCGCGAAATTAAAATTTATTTAATTTAAAATATTTTTAAGCCAAATTTTAAAATTTATTTAATTAAATTTTAAGTTTGGCTTTCTTAGCAAGCCTAAAATCAACAAATTTTAATGCCTTAAATTTTAAAATTTATTTAATTTAAGATGTTTTTAAGCAAAATTCTAAAATTTATTTAAAATTTGGCTGATTATTTAAAGCTGGCTACTAAATTTTCAACAAGCAAATTCCAACCATCAACTAGCACAAAAATAAGCAACTTAAACGGCAAAGAAATCATCACGGGCGGAAGCATCATCATACCCATAGACATTAGCACAGAGCTTACTATCATATCTATAACCAAAAATGGCAAATACAGCAAAAAGGCTATTTCAAAGGCTGTTTTAAGCTCACTAATCACAAAAGCCGGCGCGGCGATGCTAAAAGGTATATCATCTACACTTGTTGGGTTTGGTAGCTCTCTAATGCGGTAAAATAGCGCTAAATCCTTTTCTCTTGTATTTCTTATCATAAACTCTTTAAACGGCTTGCTACCTAGATCAAAGGCTTGTGTGTAGCTGATATTACCATCTAAATACGGCTTTATGCCTTGTTCGTAGCTTTTTTTGCCCACTGGCTCCATTATGAAAAATGTAAGAATTAACGCAAGCGAGATTAAGATATTAGTCGGTGGCATTTGTTGTGTGCCCATGGCTTGTCGCATAAATGAAAATACTATAATCAAGCGTAAAAAGCTAGTCATAATAAATAAAAGCGATGGTGCTAAGGCGAGCAAGGTTAAAACTATTATTACATTTAAGCTAGCAACTAAGCTAGCTGGTGTATCGGGCGCGCTTAGGCTAAGATTTATGCTAGGAATACTCTCAGCTCCAAAAGAGCAAACAAATAAGCCAAAAAGTAAAAAAATGCTTTTCAAATCATATCCTAGCGCAAAAATAAGAGTGGATATTAGCTAATTTAATGTAAATTTATGCTGAGATTAGTTACAATGCGCCATCATTTTTTACGAAAGAAAGCTATGGACGCGGTTTCAGTTATTATATTAGCAGCGGGTGAGGGCACTCGTATGCATTCATCTAAGCCTAAGGTACTTCATGAGGTTTGTGGGTATTCTATGCTAGCGCATGTTTTAAACGAAGCATTAAAGACAAGTGATGATATTTGCGTGGTTTTAGGGCATAAATTTGATGAGGTAAGCGCTCATTTAAATGAAAATTTTTCTTATGAAATGCGCAAAAA